>JBATWJ010000079.1:0-4612 GCA_049672545.1 Burkholderiaceae bacterium | reverse complement strand
CGGTGGCACCGATCTGCAGCGCCCCGGCGTACACGTAGACGAAGGCGTTATGCGGCGCCGGCAGCGCCTGCTCGAAGACGGCGCCGTCGGCGAAGTGCAGGTCCAGGTACAGCGGCTCGGTGACGTCGCGCTGCATGGCGCCGGCGACGCCGTGGCTGACGCCGGCGATCACCCGCGCCGTCACGCCTTCGGCGGTGCTGAATTCCGGAATCTCGGCGCTCTGGATGTCGCGGTACCACGGCGCGCGCATCTTGTCGGCGGCCGGCAGATTCAGCCACAGCTGGAAGCCTTCCATGCGGCCGTCTTCCTGTTCCGGCAGTTCGGAATGGATCACGCCGCGGCCGGCGGTCATCCATTGCACGCCGCCGTTCTGCAGCAGGCCCTCGTGGCCGGCGCTGTCGCGGTGGCGCATGCGGCCGGCGATCATGTAGGTTATGGTTTCGAAGCCGCGGTGCGGATGGTCGGGAAAGCCGCCGATATAGTCATCCGGATTGTCGGTGCCGAACGCGTCCAGCATCAGGAATGGATCGAGCCGGCGCTGCAGCGGTTGTGTCAGCACCCGGGTCAGGCGCACGCCGGCGCCGTCCGAAGTGGCGACGCCGGCCACCAGCCGCTCCACCGCGCGCGGGCGCGCGACGGTTTCCGGCTGCGGGGCGGTGGAGGAGGCGGTCGGGGAGAGGGTGCTCATGTCGGTATCCTGAAAAATGGGCGCTGGTGGCGCGTGATCAAAAGAAGAATGGGGGCGCAGTTCGCCAGTTCAAGCTCGGCGCCGGCCGCTACGGCGGCGCAAGGTGCCGCTGGTAAACTTCGCGATTGATTCACATCATTTTTTTTGCGGCGACGGCGGCCGACAATGAGGCCGTGGCGCCGCTTGCGCCGGCCGTCCACGAAAGCTCCGATCCATGACGACACCTGCTTCCGACATAGAAATCTCCGAGGAACTGATCCGCCGCTTCGACAAGCTGGGGCCGCGGTATACCTCGTATCCGACCGCCGACCGCTTCCACAACGGTTTCGGTGCCGGCGACTACCGGCGCTACCTGGAGCAGCGCGCCGGCGGCGGCCAGCCGCCGCTGTCGGTGTATGTGCACCTGCCGTTCTGCCAGTCGCTGTGCTATTTCTGCGCCTGCAACAAGATCATCACGCAGGACCGCAGCCGCTCGGCCGAATACCTCGGCTACCTGGAACGCGAACTGGCGATGGTGACAAAGCATCTCGGCCCGCAGCGCGACACGGTGCAGCTGCATTTCGGCGGCGGCACGCCGACCTTCTTGTCCGCGCAGGAATTGCGGCAGCTGATGGACATGCTGCGCCGCCATTTCGATTTCACGCCGGACGCCGAGCTGGGCATCGAGATCGATCCGCGCACTGTCAACGCCGACACCATGGCGATGCTGGGCGAACTGGGCTT
This sequence comes from Burkholderiaceae bacterium, assembly GCA_049672545.1. GTDB lineage: Bacteria > Pseudomonadota > Gammaproteobacteria > Burkholderiales > Burkholderiaceae_D > DATJCV01. Next base: position 3,201 of record JBATWJ010000079.1, on the reverse strand, counting down.
CAATCGCACCAGCTTCGGCGTGCAGGATTTCGATCCGGCGGTACAGGCCGCGGTCAACCGCGTGCAGCCGCGGGAGATGGTGGAAACCGCGGTGCGCGCCAGCCGCGCCGCCGGCTTTCAGTCGATCAACGCCGACCTGATCTACGGCTTGCCGAAGCAGACCGTGGCCAGCTTCGACCGTACGCTGGACCAGCTGATCGCGGTGTCGCCGGACCGCATCGCGCTGTACAACTACGCGCACCTGCCGAGCCGCTTCAAGGCGCAGCGGCTGATCAACGCCGCCGAGCTGCCGAGCGCCGAGGAGCGCCTGCAGATCTTCCTGTTGTCGATGCGGCGCCTGCTGGACGCCGGCTACGTCTACATCGGCCTCGACCATTTCTCCAAGCCGGACGACGAGCTGAACCGGGCGCGGCTGGACGGCAGCCTGCACCGCAATTTCCAGGGCTACACCACGCGCGCCGAATGCGACCTGGTCGGCTTCGGCGTGTCGGCGATTTCCAAGGTCGGCGCGTCGTACAGCCAGTCGTCGCATTCGGTCAAGGGCTATTACGCGCACCTCGACGCCGGGGAATTGCCGACCGAGAAAGGGATCGAACTGGATGCCGACGACCTGCTGCGGCGCGAAGTGATCATGGACCTGATGTGCGGCAGCCGGCTCGACTTCGCCGCCATCGGCAGCCGCCACGGGATCGACTTCGGCAGCTATTTCGCGGCCGAGCTGGAACGCCTGCAGCCGTACCGGGATGCCGGCCTTTTGGAAATCACGGCCGACAGCGTCGCCGTCACGGCCAAGGGCCGGTTGTTCGTGCGCGCCGCCGGGCTGGTGTTCGACAAATTCCTCGGCCGGCCCACGACGTCCAGCTACTCGAAACTGATTTGATGGGAGTATGCATTAAAAAGCACCTGTTGACGCCAGACATAGGGTGTTGGTAACGGGAGTATATGGGGCGGCGCGGCCGCCTCTTTTTCGCTTGTACGGAGACACGCATGCACCAGATGGAAAACCCGGCGATCGCGCTCGCCTTGCCCCAGGAAATCTCGCGCGAAGTCCTGCTGGAAAAATATGCCAAGGACGGCGAGACCGGCATCGAGCAGGTGCTGGCGCGGGTGGCGACGGCGCTGGCCGAGGCGGAACCGGCCAAGCAGCGCAAGGCGCGCGGCGCCGAATTCCTGTGGGCGCTGCAAAACGGCTTCATCCCGGCCGGCCGCATCGCCAGCGCCGCCGGCACCGGCCTGCAGACCACGCTGATCAACTGCTTCGTGCAGCCAGTCGGCGATTCGATCACCGAACAGCAAGGCGGCAAGCCCGGCATCTACACCGCGCTGGCGCAGGCGGCGGAAACCATGCGGCGCGGCGGCGGTGTCGGCTACAACTTTTCGGCGATCCGGCCGAAAGGCGCGCGCGTCAAGGGCACCGGCAGCAGCGCCTCCGGCCCGATCTCGTACATGCGCGTGTTCGACCGCTCGTGCGAGACGGTGGAATCGGCCGGCGCCCGGCGCGGCGCGCAGATGGCGGTGCTGAACGTCGCGCATCCGGACATCATCGACTTCATCACCGCCAAGCAGGAAAAGGGGCAGCTGAACAACTTCAACGTCTCGGTCGGCGTGTCCGACGCCTTCATGCGCGCGGTCGAGGCCGACGGCGAATTCCAGCTGGCGCACGCGGCCGAGCCGAACGACGACATCAAGCGCGCCGGCGCCCATCGGCGCGACGACGGCAAATGGGTCTACCGCACGCTGCCGGCGCGCGAGGTATGGGACCTGATCATGCAGAGCACCTATGCTGCCGCCGAACCGGGCGTGCTGTACCTGGACCGCATCAACGCCGAAAACAACCTCGCCTATTGCGAGACCATCGACGCCACCAATCCGTGCGGCGAACAGCCGCTGCCCGACTACGGCTGCTGCTGCCTCGGCAGCATCAACCTGACCGCCTGCGTCGAGGCGCCGTTCGCCGACGGCGCGCGCTTCGATTTCAGCAAGCTGGAGAAGGTGGCGAAGATCGCGGTACGCATGCTGGACAACGTGCTGACCGCGACTCGCTGGCCGCTGGAGGAGCAGGCGCGCGAAGCCGCCGCCAAGCGCCGCATCGGGCTCGGCTTCACCGGGCTGGGCGACGCGCTGATCATGCTCGGGGTGCGCTACGACTCGGCGGCCGGGCGCGAACTGGCGGCCGACATCGCGCGCGCGATGCGCGACGCCGCCTACCGCGCGTCGGTCGAATTGGCCGCCGAGCGCGGCGCCTTTGCGCTGTTCGACGCCGAACGCTATCTGCATAGCGGCTTCGCATCGCGCCTGCCGCAGGACATCCAGGAGGCGATCCGCCGCCACGGTATCCGCAATTCGCATCTGACCTCGATCGCCCCGACCGGCACCATCTCGCTGGCCTTCGCCGACAACGCGTCGAACGGCATCGAGCCGGCCTTTTCGTGGTTCTACAACCGCGTCAAGCGCATGGCGGACGGCAGCAAGAAGGATTACACGGTCGAGGACCACGCCTACCGCGTCTATCGCGCGCTCGGGCACGACGTCGAACAGTTGCCGCCGGCGTTCGTGTCGGCGCTGGAGATTTCCGCCACCGATCATATGTTGATGATGGCGGCGGTCGCGCCCTACGTCGATGCCGCGATCTCGAAGACGGTCAACGTGCCGGAGGATTATCCGTACGACGATTTCCGCGACCTCTACCTGCAAGCCTGGCATCAGGGCCTGAAGGGGATCACCACCTATCGGCCGAACTCGGTGCTGGGCGCGGTGCTGTCGCTGCCGGCGGCCGCGACGCCGCAGCCGATCACGCTGTCGGAAGCCGACAAGCGGCTGGTGCTGACCGAGCTGGCAATGACGCCGCCGCTGGCGTCGCTGCGCTGGCCATCGCGCCCCGGGCTGCCGGCCGGCGCCAACGGCTGGATCAGCGAAACGATCGCCACGCCGCAGGGCGAGTTCGCGATCGCGGTGTCGGATCAGGGCGGCGTGCCGTTCGAGGTCTGGGTGCTGGGCGGACAGCCGCCGCGCGGGCTGGACGCGATCGCCAAGACGCTGTCGACCGATATGCGCGCCAACGACCGCGGCTGGCTGCGCAAGAAGCTGTCGATGCTGGCCAACGCCTACGGTGACGCCTTCGACATGCCGATGCCGCCCGATGGCCGCCTGCTGCGCGTACCGAGCGCCACCGCGGCGCTGGCGCGGCTGCTGGAATGGCGT
>JBATWJ010000078.1:0-13611 GCA_049672545.1 Burkholderiaceae bacterium | reverse complement strand
CGCCAGTAGCGCGCGGCGCCAGGCCGAGGCGGAGCGGCGCCGGCTGTTCCGCGAACCGGCTGCCGAATTGAAGGGGCGGCCGACCAAGCGCGACCGCCGCCTGCTGGATCAGTCGCGCGATTGAACGGCGATTTCTTGCTGCGGCGCACCGTGCCGGCGCGGCAATTTTCCGTTCGTCGCCACTAGAAGCCGCCCTCTAAGTTCCGGTTTGACATTTGCCACAGCCTGCTTAATAGTACGAGCGTTCGCATTCGGTTCCTTCCGCGCCGTCTGCAGGGCCGCTTCCCCGTTTTTTTTTGCACGCCGACGCGGCCGTTTCCATGACTGAAACTACCTGGATAACTATGCGCAAAGGCGAATTGACGCGAGCCACGATCCTCGATGTGGCGCTCAACCTGGCCAGTCGCGATGGCCTGGAAGGACTGACCATCGGTCTGCTGGCCGAAAAAATGCACATGAGCAAATCCGGCGTTTTCGCGCACTTCGGTTCGCGCGAGGATTTACAGATCGAAGTGGTCAAGCTCTACCACAGCAATTTCGAGCAGGAAGTGTTCTATCCGAGCATGAAGGAACCGCGCGGGCTGCCGCGCCTGCAGGCGATGTTTTCGCGCTGGATCAAGCGCGTGACAGTGGAGATCGCGTCCGGCTGCATCTATATCAGCGGTGCCGCCGAATACGACGACCGGCCCGGCGCCATCCGCGAGGAACTGGCGGCGATGGTGCGCACCTGGCAGGGAGCGCTGCGCCGCTGCGTGACGCAGGCGATCGAAATGGGCCATCTGCGCGCGGATACCGACGCCTCGCAGATGGTCTACGAGATGTACGGCCTGGTGCTGGCCCTGCATCACGACGCCCGTTTTCTGAAGATGCCGGGCAGCACCGAACGCGCGCAAGTCGGCTTCGAACGCCTGATCCAGATGTACCAGAATCCGCAGATCCAGCCGGCATTCGTCGCCGACGGCGGCAAGCATTCCAAATCCGCTACCAGAAAGTAGCTCATCCCTTTCGTTGTCAGGAGAGAACCATGGGTCAATACGTCGCCCCGCTGCGGGACATGCAATTCGTGCTGCACGAATTGCTGCACGTCGAAGAAGAATTGAAGCAGCTGCCGAAACACGCCGAGGTGGACGCCGACATCATCAACCAGGTGCTGGAAGAAGGCGGCAAATTTACTGCCAACGTGCTGTTTCCGCTGAACCATTCCGGCGACCGCGAAGGCTGCCGGCTGGACAAGGAAACGCATGAAGTGACGCCGCCGCAAGGCTTCAAGGAAGCCTACAAGCAATACGTCGAAGCCGGCTGGCCGGCGCTGTCGTGCGACCCGGACTACGGCGGCCAGGGCTTGCCGTTGGTCTTGAACAATTCGTTCTACGAAATGCTGAATTCGTCGAACCAGGCCTGGACCATGTATCCGGGCCTGTCGCACGGCGCCTACGAATGCCTGCACGAGCACGGCACGCCGGAGCAGAAGGCACTGTACCTGCCGAAGCTGGTGTCGGGCGAATGGACCGGCACCATGTGCCTGACCGAGGCGCACTGCGGCACCGACCTGGGCCTGCTGCGCACCAAGGCCGAACCACAGGCCGACGGTTCCTACAAGATCACCGGCGGCAAGATCTTCATCTCCGCCGGCGAGCACGACATGGCGGCCAACATCGTGCATCTGGTGCTGGCGCGGCTGCCGGACGCGCCGGCCGGCACCAAGGGCATTTCGCTCTTTATCGTGCCGAAGTTCCTGCCGAATGCCGACGGTTCGCTGGGGGCGCGCAATCCGATCTTCTGCGGTGCGATCGAAGAAAAGATGGGGATCCACGGCAACGCCACCTGCCAGATGAACCTGGACGGCGCCACCGGCTGGCTGATCGGCCAGCCGAACAAGGGCTTGAACGCGATGTTCGTGATGATGAACGCGGCACGCTTGGGCGTCGGCATGCAGTCGCTCGGCCTGACCGAAGTGGCGTACCAGAACGCGGTGACGTATGCGAAGGACCGCCTGCAGATGCGCAGCCTGTCGGGCCCGAAGGCGCCGGACAAGCCGGCCGATCCGATCATCGTCCATCCGGACGTGCGGCGCATGCTGCTGACCGCGCGCGCCTATGCCGAAGGCGGCCGTGCGTTCTGCTCCTATGTCGCGCTGCAGATCGACCGTGAACTGAACCATCCGGACGAGGAAGTGCGCAAGGAATGCGCCGACGAAGTGGCGCTGTTGACGCCGATCGTCAAGGCCTTCCTGACCGACAACGGCTGGATCGCGACCTCGGACGCGATGCAGGTCTACGGCGGCCACGGCTACATTGCCGAATGGGGCATGGAGCAGTTCGTGCGCGACGCCCGCATCAACATGATTTATGAAGGCACCAATACGATCCAGTCGCTCGACCTGTTGGGCCGCAAGGTGCTGATGGACAACGGCGCCAAGCTGAAGAAATTTGGCGCCAAGGTGCAGGCCTTCGTCGAGGACAACGGTACCGACGAGGCGATGTCGGAATTCATCACGCCGCTCGCAGATTTGGGCGACAAGCTGACCAAGCTGACGATGGAAATCGGCATGAAGGCGTTCCAGAACCCGGACGAAGTCGGCGCCGCCGCCGTGCCGTATCTGCGCGTCGCCGGCCATCTGGTGTTCTCGTACTTCTTTGCGCAGATGGCGAAGATCGCGCTGGAAAAGCAGGATTCCGGCGACGATTTCTACAAGGCCAAGCTGGCCACCGCGCGCTTCTACTTCGCGCGGCTGCAGCCGGAAACCGCGATGCTGATCCGTCAGGCGCGCGCAGGCAGCGCCAGCCTGCTGGCGCTGGACGCCGACCTGTTCTAATTGCCCGTCAATATACTCCCCGTGATAACCGGTTATATCGGGTGTCGGCTGGGCGAAAATTGAGGATACTCCCAGGCGCGCGGCGCGCGCCTCCCGTTTAAAGGATCATTCCATGTCCAATTTCATCGTCAAGAAAGTCGCCGTGCTCGGCGCCGGCGTGATGGGCGCGCAGATCGCCGCCCATTGCGTCAATGCCAAGGTACCGGTGGTGCTGTTCGACCTGCCGGCCAAGGATGGCGCGAAGAACGGCATCGTGCTGCGCGCGATCGAGAACCTGAAGAAGCTGAACCCGGCGCCGCTCGGCAACAAGGACGACGCCGCGCTGATCGAGGTCGCCAACTACGAGGACGACATCGCCAAGCTGGCCGGCTGCGACCTGATCATCGAGGCGATCGCCGAACGGATGGACTGGAAGCACGACCTGTACAAGAAGGTCGCGCCGCACATCGCGCCGAACGCGATCTTCGCTTCCAACACTTCCGGCCTGTCGATCACCGAACTGTCGAACGGCTTCGACGCCGAACTGAAGGCGCGCTTCTGCGGCGTGCACTTCTTCAACCCGCCGCGCTACATGCACCTGGTCGAGCTGATCCCGACCGCGGCCACCCGCCCGGAAATCCTCGACCAGCTGGAAGGCTTTTTGACCACCACGCTCGGCAAGGGCGTGGTGCGCGCCAAGGACACGCCGAACTTCATCGCCAACCGCGTCGGCATCTTCGGCATGATGGCGACCATGTACGAGGCGCAGAAATTCGGCCTGTCGGTCGACGTCGTCGACGACCTGACCGGCGCCAAGCTGGGCCGCGCCAAGTCGGCCACCTTCCGCACCGCCGACGTGGTCGGCCTGGACACCATGGGCCACGTGATGAAGACGATGCAGGACAACCTGCAGGCGGACCCGTTCTACCCGATCTACCAGACGCCGGACATCCTCGGCAAGCTGATCGGCGCCGGCGCGCTCGGCCAGAAGACCGGCGCCGGCTTCTACAAGAAAGTCGGCAAGGACATCCTGCGCTTCGACGCCGACAAGGGCGACTACGTGCCGGCCGGCGCCAAGGCCGACAGCCTGGTCGACCGCATCCTGAAGGAAAAGGACCCGGCCAAGCGCATGAAGGCGCTGCACGATTCGACCAACCCGCAGGCGCAGTTCCTGTGGGCGATCTTCCGCGACACCTTCCACTACATCGCGGTGCACCTGGAGTCGATCGCCGACAATGCGCGCGACGTCGATTTCGCGCTGCGCTGGGGCTTCGGCCAGAAGCTGGGGCCGTTCGAGTCCTGGCAGGCCGCCGGCTGGAAGCAGGTGGCCGAATGGATCAAGGAAGACATCGACGCCGGCCGTGCGATCTGCAGCGCGCCGCTGCCGGCCTGGGTATTCGAAGGGCCGGTGGCGGCCAACGGCGGCGTGCATGGCGCCGACGGCGCCTGGTCGCCGGCGCGGCAGGGCTTCGTCGGCCGCTCGCAACTGCCGGTGTACCAGCGCCAGGCGTTCCGCGCATCGATCCTCGGCGAAGCCGGCGCCAGCGCGGCGACGGCCGGCACCACGGTGTTCGAGGACGAATCGGTGCGCATCTGGCACCAGGACGACGAGGTGCTGGTGCTGTCCCTGAAGACCAAGATGCACGTGATCGGCCAGGGCGTCATCGACGGCCTGGCGCGTGCCACCGCCGAAGCGGAAAAGAATTACAAGGGGTTGGTGATCTGGAGTGCCGACGCCGCCGAAGGCGGCGCCTTCTCGGCCGGCGCCGACCTGCAGTCGATGCTGCCGGTGTTCATGTCGGGCGGCGTCAAGGCGATCGAGCCGGAAGTGGCCAAGCTGCAACAGGCGCACCAGGCACTGAAGTACGCCAACGTGCCGGTGGTGGCGGCGGTGGCCGGGCTGGCGCTGGGCGGCGGCTGCGAGCTGATGATGCACGCGGCGCGCCGGGTGGCGGCGCTGGAGTCCTATATCGGCCTGGTCGAAGTCGGCGTCGGCCTGATCCCGGCCGGCGGCGGCCTGAAGGAAGCGGCGCTGCGCGCAGCGCATGACGCCAAGGGCAACGACATCCTGCAGTTCCTGAAGGATTACTTCATGAATGCGGCCACCGCCAACGTCTCGAAGTCGGCGCTGCAGGCGAAGAAGATGGGCTACCTGAAGCCCGACGACGTGATCGTGTTCAACCCGTACGAGCTGCTGCATGTGGCCAAGGTCGAGGCGCGCGCGATGTTCGACGCCGGCTACCGGCCGCCGCTGCCGGCCAGGGTGCCGGTGGTCGGCCGCTACGGCATGGCGACCATCATGGCGCAGCTGGTCAACATGCGCGACGGCGGCTTCATCTCGGCGCACGACTACAAGCTGGGTGCGATGATCGCCGAGATCGTCTGCGGCGGCGAAGTCGAGGAGGGCAGCCTGGTCGACGAGCAATGGCTGCTCGACCTCGAACGCAAAGCCTTCATGGAACTGCTCAACCATCCGAAGACGCAGGAACGGATCATGGGCATGATGCAGACCGGCAAGCCGGTCCGCAACTGAGGACGCCGCGATGGACATGCTCGGGCTTGGACAGCAGGTACTGGCGGCGCAGCCGTTTTCCCGGCTGGTCAACGCCCGGCTGACGCGCTTCGACGCCGGCGGTTCGGAACTGCGCATCAATGTCGTCGACGAGCTGAAGCAGCAGCACGGCTTCGTGCACGGCGGCGTGCTCAGCTACGCCGCCGACAACGCGCTGACCTATGCCGGCGGCGCCGCGCTCGGCAATGCCGTGGTCACCTCGGAGTACAAGATCAACTACGTGCGTCCCGCGATCGGCCAGGAAATCGTGGCCCGCGCCAGCGCGGTCCATGCCGGCAAATCGCAGGCGGTGTGCCGTTGCGACGTGTATGTCGTCAACGACGGCCAAGAAACCCTATGCGCGATCGCGCAAGGCACGATAGCCCGGCTTGCCGCCGCGCCGTCGGGCGACTGAACCAGGAGAACCTTCAAAATGACCAAGCAACTTCAAGACGCCTACATCGTCGCCGCCACCCGCACCCCGATCGGCAAGGCGCCGCGCGGCATGTTCCGCAATACGCGGCCGGACGACCTGCTGGTGCGCGTGCTGCAATCGGCGCTGGCGCAGGTGCCGAACCTCGACCCGAACACGATCGAGGACGCGATCGTTGGCTGCTCGTTCCCGGAAGGGGCGCAGGGGCTGAACGTCGGCCGCATGGGCGTGCTGTTGGCCGGCCTGCCGAAAACGGTCGGCGGCGTTACCGTCAACCGCTATTGCGCGTCCGGCCTGACCGCGCTGGCGATGGCGGCCGACCGCATCCGCGTCGGCGAGGCCGACGTGATGATCGCCGCCGGCACCGAATCGATGTCGATGGTGCCGATGATGGGTTTCCATCCGTCGATGAACATGGGCGTGTTCAAGGACGAGAACATCGGCATGGCCTATGGCATGGGCCTGACCGCCGAGAAGGTGGCGCAGCAGTGGAAGGTGTCGCGCGAGGCGCAGGACCAGTTCGCGCTGGAATCGCACCGGCGCGCGATCGCCGCGCAGAAGGCCGGCGAATTCAAGGATGAAACGACGCCGGTCGACATTGTCGAGCGCACGCCGAACCTGGCTACCGGCCAGATCGACGTCGCCACCCGCACCGTCGACCGCGACGAAGGCGCACGCGAGGATTCGAGCCTGGAGGCGCTGGCGAAGCTGAAGCCGGTGTTCGCCGCCAAGGGCAGCGTCACCGCCGGCAACAGCTCGCAGACCTCGGATGGCGCCGGCGCGCTGATCGTGGTCAGCGAAAAGATCCTGAAGCAGTTCAACCTGACGCCGCTGGCGCGCTTCGCGTCGTTCGCGGTGCGCGGCGTGCCGCCGGAAATCATGGGCATCGGCCCGAAGGAAGCGATTCCGGCCGCGCTGAAGGCGGCCGGCCTGTCGCAGGACCAGCTCGACTGGATCGAGCTGAACGAAGCGTTCGCCGCGCAATCGCTGGCGGTGATGCAGGACCTGAACCTCGACCCGGCCAAGGTCAATCCGATCGGCGGCGCCATCGCGCTCGGTCACCCGCTCGGCGCCACCGGCGCGATCCGTTCGGCCACCGTGGTGCATGCGCTGCGCCGCCGCAACCTCAAGTACGGCATGGTGACGATGTGCGTCGGCACCGGCATGGGCGCGGCCGGCATCCTCGAGCGCATGTAATCCGAACCGGGCAGGACGGCGAGCCGTACGGTCACAAGCTGTACGGCTTTTCTATTTCAAAGGAGACAGACAGCATGGACATTCTGATCAGCAGGAACAATGGCGTCCTCGCCATCGAATTCAACCGCCCGGACAAGAAGAACGCGATCACCGCGGCGATGTATCAGGCGATGGCCGATGCCTTGGCCGAGGCCGAAGGCGACAGCGCGATCCGCACGGTCCTGATTGTCGGCAAACCGGAAATCTTCACCGCCGGCAACGACCTGGAAGATTTCATGCGCAACCCGCCGGCCGGGGACGACAGCCCGGTGTTCCAGTTCCTGTACCGCATCAGCCATGCCGGCAAGCCGATCGTGGCGGCGGTGGCTGGCGCCGCGGTCGGCGTCGGCACCACGATGCTGCTGCATTGCGACCTGGTGTACGCGACCGACAATGCGCAATTCTCGCTGCCGTTCGTGCAGCTCGGGCTGTGCCCGGAAGCGGCGTCCAGCCTGCTGCTGCCGCGCCTGGCCGGCTACCAGCGTGCGGCCGAGAAATTGTTGCTGGGCGAGCCGTTCGGCGCCGCCGAGGCGCAGCAGCTCGGCCTGGTCAATCGCGTGCTGGCGCCGGCAGAGCTGCTGCCGTTCGCGCACAAGCAGGCGGCCAAGCTGGCGGCGCTGCCGCCGGCGTCGGTGCGACTGACCAAGCAGTTGATGAAGGGCGGCCAGACGGCAGCGGTGGAAGCGCAGATGGCCACCGAAGGCCAGCATTTCGGCGCGATGCTGAAGGCGCCGGAAGCGCGCGAGGCGTTCACCGCGTTCTTCGAGAAGCGCAAGCCGGATTTCAGCCGTTTTTCCTGAGCCGGGTTGCGGCGTGTTGCCACGTTGCCGGACAGGATAACGCAATGATTCATGGTGGCAACTACCGACGGTGCGTGATTCGCGGGGCGATCCAGACCCCGTTTCCGGATGCACGATCGTCTGGAAGGGTCGGGAAGCCGCGTCCCCTGTCGGATGCCGGCACCGGCATGGCAGGAACGCTATAAATTTCGGCAGATTATCGAAACACGGCTTCCTTCAGGCTCCCTACACTTGACGGTTTTCCCGAGGGCGCAGATTTGCCTTCCCTGACCGGCCCATGACCACCAAGACCGCAGTTCCCGGCAGCACAGCCATCTCTTCCGTGACACCGGCGGCGCAGGAAACCCAAAGCACCTTCTTCGTCGGCATCGTCGGCGCGGCGGCGGTCGCGCATCTGCTGAACGACCTGATTCAGGCGATGCTGCCTTCGATCTTCCCGATGCTGAAGATGCAGTTTTCGCTGAGCTTCGGCGAGATCGGCATGATCGCACTGACCTATCAGGTCACCGCTTCCCTGTTGCAGCCATGGGTCGGCCTGTATACCGACAAGCATCCCAAGCCCTATCTGCTGCCGTGCGGGATGATGGTGACGCTACTGGGAATCGCGCTGCTGGCGACCGCTGGCAGCTATCCGATGCTGCTGCTTGCCGCGGCGGTGGTCGGTGTCGGTTCCGCCACGTTTCATCCCGAAGCGTCGCGGGTCGCGCGGATGGCATCCGGCGGCCGTTTCGGTACCGCCCAATCGACGTTCCAAGTGGGTGGCAATACCGGCTCGGCGATCGGGCCGCTGCTGACGGCGGCCATCGTCATCCCGCACGGGCAATCCGCGATCGCCTGGTTCATGGTTGCCGCCGTGGCGGCGATTGCCGTTCTGTTCCGCCTCACCGGATGGACGCTTGCGCACGGACAAGCCCAGCTGAAGGGACTGGCGCGCCACCAGCAGCAAGGGCTCGGCCGCTCCGACGTGATTCGCGCCATTGCGGTCATCTGCGTCCTGCTGTTCGCCAAGTTCGTCTACATCGCGTCATTCACGAACTACTTCACCTTCTACCTGATTCAGCGGTTCGGGCTGGGCGTGCAGGAAAGCCAGATCTTCCTGTTCGTCTTTCTGGCGTCGGTGGCGCTGGGCACCTTTGCCGGCGGCCCGGTCGGCGACCGCATCGGCCGCAAGGCGGTGATCTGGATTTCGTTCCTGGGTGTCGCACCGTTCGCCTTGGCGCTGCCGTACGTCAACCTGTTCTGGACCGCGGTGCTGGCCAGCGTGATCGGCCTGGTGATGTCGTCGGCATTCGCGGCGCTGGTGGTCTACGCGCAGGAAGCGGTACCCGGCCGGGTCGGCCTGGTGTCCGGCCTGATGTTCGGGCTGATGTTCGGCATCAGTGGCATCGGCGCGGCCGGCCTGGGACACCTGGCCGACGCCTACGGGATCGTCTGGGTCTACGGCGTCACGTCGTTTTTGCCGCTGCTCGGACTGGCCACCGCGTTCCTGCCGAATACGTACAAGTGACGCGTCCAGGCTGAAACGGCGCGGCCTGTGGTCAATGCACCAGGAAATTGGGAGTATGCGATAAATTCTTAGCTTCCATGTCCGGTTTAGGGCATCGACGCTGTGAGTATATGATCTCGGCCGAGCTTCCGGCCGATGCCGTTCCGATATCGCGCACCATCAGGCGCGCGTGGCGCCATCCGCGGCCAGCGGCAGCCGGACACGGAAGCAGGCACCCTGACCTTGGTCCGGCATCAGTTCCAGCGTGCCGCCCAGGCGCCGCATGATCTGCCCGGAAATGGCCAGCCCGAGGCCGGCGCCCTGGGTGCCGGAGCGGGTCTGCGCCCAGCCGCGCGAAAATTTCAGAAAGATCCGTTCGCGTTCGTCGTCGCGGATGCCGGGCCCGTTGTCCGACACCAGCACCTGATACCAGCGGCCGTCGAGACTGCTGGCCACGCGCACGAACGGCTGCGCGCTGACGTTGTACTTGATCGCGTTCGAGATCAGGTTGATGAGGACCTGGTTCAGACGGTCGGCTTCGCACCGGACCAGGGCCCGGCCGTTGCCGAGGCGCGGGCCGTTCAGCAGCAGCGACCTGCTGCGTACGGCCAGCCCTTCGCAGACGCGGAACGCCTTGTCGAGCACCAGCTCCGGGTCGGTCGGTGCCAGCTGCCATTCCTGTTCGTCGGCTTCCAGCACGGACAGGTCGAGGATGCCGTCCAACAGCTTGGTCATGCGGATGCTCTCCTCGTGGATGATGTGCAGGAAGCGCTGCGCCTGTTCGTGCTCGATGTCCTCGGCGTCCAGTAGGATTTCCGACAGCGAGCGGATCGAGGTCATCGGCGTGCGCACTTCGTGGCTGACCTGGCTCAGGAACTCGTCCTTCTGGCTGTCCAGCAGCGTCAGACGGTCGTTGGCTTCGGTCAGTTGGCGCGCCGCCGCCTCCAGCTGGCGCGATTTTTCCTCCAGCCGGGTGCTGTAGTCGCGCACGCGCTGGGTTTCGTCGGCGATCTTCATCAGCTCGTAGAGGCTGATGGTTTCGCCGATCACCACCTGCGAAATCAGTGCGCGCGCCGAGGCGGCGCCGATGCTGCCGGCCAGCTTGCGCTCCAGTTCGGAGATGAAGGCGTCGTCGGCCAGCGACTGGTCGCGCATCAGGCCGTGCCGCCGCTCCGCTTCCTGGAACAGTTGGTAGGCCTCGTCCGGCCCGAGGATGCGCTGGGCCAGCATGTTCAGGTCATAGCGGGTGGCCGAACGGTTGACGAAGCGCGAGGTATCGGTCGCCGGCGTGCGGAAGACGTCGACGAACAGCGTGCCCTGCAGCCGCTCCAGCGGCTTTTGCCCGCGCAGCAGCGATACCAGTACCAGCAGCGTGACGTTGATGGTCATGCTCCAGAAGGTCGCATGCACCAGCGGATCCAGCCCTTGCAACCCGAACAGCGCCTGCGGCCGCAGCGCGGAGATGCCCCATGGCCCGAAGCCGATGTCGTTGCCGCTGAGGACGAAGCTGCCGCCAAAGCTCGGCAGGAACAGCGTGTAGGCCCAGACCAGGAAGCCGGCCAGCACCCCGGCCATCGCACCATGCGCAGTCGCCTGGCGCCAGTACAGGCCGGCGATCAGTGCCGGCAGGAACTGGGCGACGCCGACGAATGAAATCAGGCCGATCGACGCCAGCGCCGCGGATTGCGCCGAGAGCCGGAAATCGAGGAAGCCGAGCAGCAGGATCAGCACGATCGAAATGCGCCGGCTGTTGAGCAGAAAGCGCCGGATGTCGCCGCTGGCGTCCAGCGCCACCCATGGCAGGCGCAGCGCAATCGGCACGATGATGTGGTTGGAGATCATCGTCGACAGCGCGATCGAGCTGACGATCACCATCGAGGTGGCGGATGAGAATCCGCCCAGGAAGGCCAGCAGCGCGATCGCGTCCTGGCCGGCCCACATCGGCAGCGTCAGTACGAACATGTCGGGGTTCGAGCCTTCCGGCAGGTGGTTCAGGCCGGCGATCGCGATCGGCAGCACGAACAGGCAGATCAGCAGCATGTACAGCGGAAACATCCAGGAAGCGGTGCGCAGGTGCTGCTCGTTCGGACACTCGACGATCGTCATCTGGAACTGGCGCGGCAGGCAGATCACTGCGGCGGCGGCCAGGAAGGTCTGCGTGATCCAGGAGGAGCCGAACACATCGGCATAGTGCAGGTTGGCCGGCGGCGCGCCGCCGAACAGTTCGCTCAGGCCGTTGCCGATGCCGAATACCACCAGCAGGCCGACCACCATCAGCGCCACCAGCTTGACCACCGCCTCCACCGCGATCGCCGCCACCACGCCGTGGTGGCGCTCGTTGGCGTCGATGTTGCGGGTGCCGAACAGGATCGTGAAGAAGGCCATGCCGGCGGCGATCCAGAAGGCAAGGTGGAAATCCGGTTCGCTGTGCGGAAAGCCGGACAGCACGTCGCTGCTGCTGTTGCTGATGACCTGGAAGCTGGCGGTGACTGCCTTCAGCTGCAGCGCGATGTAGGGCGTCACCACGATCACCGCGATCACCGTGATCAGCGCCGCCAGGCTGCTGCTCTTGCCGTAGCGCGAAGAGATCATGTCGGCGATCGAGGTGATGTGGTGGATGCGGCCGATGCGCACCATCTTGCGCAGCAGCACCCACCAGCCGACGAACACCAGTGTCGGGCCGAGATAGATGGTGACGAATTCGATGCCGCTGCGGGCCGCCGAGCCGACCGCCCCGTAGAAGGTCCAAGAGGTGCAGTAGAGCGAGATCGACAGCGTGTAGACGACCGGCGACTGCAGCCAGCCGACATTGCCGCGGCGCGCATGGATGTCGCCGACGAAGGCGACCGCGAACAGCAGCGCCACATACAGCAGGGAAATGAGGAGGACGACGTTGGCGGAGAGCACGGCGTCGGGTTCGCCTACCGGCGCTGCGGGTCGGGTTCGGACTGCGGCTGCGATTCGGCGCCGCCGGTTCCCTCGCTGCGGCTGGGATCGAGGCGCCGCGCCAGCAGCGCCGCGCACACGATCAGCGCGATCCAGACGCCGAATACGTAGATCACGATCAGCGGCACGCCGCCGAGGTCAAGGCCGGCAGCGAACAGGGTGATGAGCGGCGGCATCAGCAGGAACAGGCCGAACAGCGGCAGCGCCACCGCGGCGTCGGACGCGGTGCTGGAGTCGAACGTCCGGCCTGATTTCATCGGCTAGCGGGCAGCCGGGCAGAGGCGGCCGATCTGCTCGATGATGTCGCGGTTGGAAAACGGCTTGGTGACGAAGGCGTCGGCGCCGATTTCCTCGGCCAGCTGGCGGTCGTGCGCCTGGCCCTTGGCCGACAGCACCAGCACCGGCAGCGTGCGCAGCAGCGTGTCGGTCTTGACCAGCTTCAGCACGTCGAAGCCGTTCAGTTTCGGCAGCATCAGGTCGAGGATCATGATGTCTGGCGGATCGCCGCGCAGGCGGCGCACCGCCGCCTCGCCGTCCGCCACCGCCGACACGTCGTAGCCGGCGCGCTTCAGGATGAAGGTCAGCGATTCGACGATGTTCGGTTCGTCTTCCGTGATCAGGATCCGTGCGGTCATGCTGTCTCCGATGTGGTCGCGGGCTTGGAGCCTATTGGTCGCCTTCGCTTGTTGTGGCGGCAAGTTTAACACCGCCGCCAAAAGGCGATCCAGCGCCGCTGCCGCCGTCAGGCGTTGATGATCGGGTCCTCCTCGCGCGATGCGCAGTTGCGCCGCACGCACAGGCGGCAGGTTGGGCCCACCGGCGTGGTCGGCGCCGCCGACGACAGGTCGAGGCCGTCGCCGTAGACGATCTGGTCGGCATGGATGGCCTCGCACACCAGCATGATCGACATCAGGTGCTTGGCCGACGAGAACGACGGCAGCGGCTTTTCGACCGCGCGCGCGAGGAAGAAGTAGCGGTCGCCAGTCGGAAATTCCGCCAGCTGCCGTACCATCGCCCCCGGCGTCTGGAACGCTTGGTACACCGCCCACAGCGGGCAGGCATTGCCGTAGCGCGGCAGCGCCATGTAGGGCAACGGAAAGCGCTTGGTGACGTAGCCGGCCGGGTCGGAGCGCATGAAGCCGAAGCGGATGCCCTCGCGTCCCGCCTTTTTCAGGGTCACCAGCCGATGGCAGACTTGCTCGAAACTGGCGCCGAACTTGTGGCACAGGTAGTCGATATCGTAGCGCGCCGCCACCGCGGCATCGAGGAAGTCGTCGTAGGGCAGCAGCACGGCGCCGGCGACATAGGCGTGCAGCGCCCGCTCCGCGCGGCGGCGCGCGGCCGGCGTGCCGAGCAGAGGCGAGG
>JBATWJ010000077.1:0-4362 GCA_049672545.1 Burkholderiaceae bacterium | reverse complement strand
GGCACAGGGGATGGATTTGCCGGCCACGGTGGCGCCGTTCATCCTGCGCGGCGTGCGGCTGCTCGGCATCGACAGCGTGATGGCGGCGCCGGCGCGCCGTATCGAAGCCTGGCACCGGCTGACGCACGACCTCGACGCCGCCCGGCTGGCGCTGATCACCGAGGAAATCGGTCTGGCAGAGGCGCTGCGGCGGGCGCCCGACATTCTCGCCGGGCGTCAGCGCGGCCGGCTGGTGGTCAACGTCAACGACTGATCGGCCGCGTCGCGGGCGCGGTTTGCGCAGCCGGGTTGTTGTAATATTTACAGCTCGACTTGCCATTGCCGTCAGTTTCGCCGATTCCTTTGCGGCAACGCTCTGCGTTGCCGTTCCGCCCGTGACGAGGTTTCGATGGGGTTCGTTTGACGCCATTCTCCGTCTATCGCCGTTCCGACTGGCCGAAACTGGCCGGTCTGACGCTGCTCTACGCGCTGACGGCGAAAATCAGCCTCGGCTTCGCCGCGCTGGCTGGCAGCGTCACGCTGTTCTGGCTTCCGAGTGGCATGGTGCTGGGCGCCTTGCTGATCGGCGGCGCCAGATACTGGCCGGCGATCCTGCTCGGTTCCATCATTTCCTATGCCGACCTGTCGTGGCCGGTGGCGCTGTTGATCGGCGCCGGCAATACGGCCGAGGCGCTGCTGTGCCTGTGGCTTTTGGCGCGCATGCCGGAATTCGACCGCCGCCTGGCGCGCGTGCAAGACTTCGTGCTGTTGCTGCGGGTGGCGCTGGTCGGGCCGTTGCCGGCGCTGGCGGCGGGCACGCTGGCGCTGACCGGTCCCGGTCCGCTGATGCCGGACACCGCCAGCACCGTCGCGCTGCACTGGTGGATGGGCGATTTCCTGAGCCTCTTGCTGTTGACGCCGATGGTGCTGGTGTGGCGCCAGCCGCCGAGCCTGCCGGCGCGCCCGCACGCGGGGCTTGAACTGCTGCTGCTGCTGGCCCTGACCCTGCTGTTCGGACTGCTGGTGTTCTTCGACTGGGAGCGGGTGGCGCGCGGTCCGCTGGTCAGCGCCTTCCTGATGTTTACTGTCGTCATCTGGGCCGCGATGCGCTTCGGCCGCCATGTGGCGCTGCTGGTACTGGGCATGGTCGCGGCGCAGGCGCTCTTGAGCGTGATGGCCGGTACCGGCTTTTTCGGCGACGACCTGCGCCAGACCGGCTTGGCCGGGCTGTGGATTTATCTGGCGACCCTGGGCGCGGTCGGCATTGCGCTGGCCAGCGTCACCGACGAGCGCAACGCCAGCCAGCAGGCGCTGGCCGCCAGCAGCGCCCGCTTCCTCGCCTTCATGGAGCACCTGCCGGGGCTGGCCTACATCAAGGATGCGCGGCGGCGCTATATCTACGCCAACCGCGCGTTCGAGGCCGAAGATGTGCTCGGTCTGCGGTCGGCTGACTATTTCGGCAAGACCATGGAAGAGCTGGCACCGTACCAGATGTCGGCGGCGGCGATCGCCGACGTGCGCGCCGGCGACGACCATGTGCTGACGCGGCAGCAGGTGCATACGCAAGAACTGGCGATCGGGCCGGGCGGGCGCACCACGCTGCTGGCGATCAAGTTTCCTCTGGCCGACAGCGACGGCCAGCCGCTGATCGGCGGTATCACACTCGATATTTCCGAGCGCAAGCGCGCCGACGCCCGCATCGCGCGGCTGACCCAGTTGTACAAGGCGCTGAGCGAAGTCAACCAGGGCATCGTACGGCTGGCCGACGCCGCCGATCTGTTCCCGCTGGTGTGCCGCACAGCGGTCGACTACGGCGGCGTCAAGATGGCCTGGATCGGCTGCGTCGACCCGGAATCCGGCGAGCAGCAGCGTATCGTACCGGTGGCGCGCCATGGCGCCGCGCTCGAGTATCTGGATGGACTGCCGCTGTCGGCGCGCGCCGACCTGCCCGAGGGGCGCGGCCAGATCGGCACCGTCTACCGCGAAGGACGCGCAATCGTCTCCAACAACCTGGCCCTGCGCGACAACATGGAACTGTGGCGCGAGCGCTTCCTGCGGCACGGCTTCCATTCCTGCGCGTCGTTCCCGATTCTGCGCGGCGGCCGCCGCCACGCGGTGTTTTCGGTGTATCACGAGCAGATCGACGCCTTCGACGCCGAGGCGGTCGGGCTGCTGGAGGAAATGGCATCCGACGTCAGCTTCGCGCTCGACAATTTCGACCGCGAGCAGGAG
This sequence comes from Burkholderiaceae bacterium, assembly GCA_049672545.1. Classification (GTDB taxonomy): domain Bacteria; phylum Pseudomonadota; class Gammaproteobacteria; order Burkholderiales; family Burkholderiaceae_D; genus DATJCV01. The sequence goes on along the minus strand of JBATWJ010000077.1, from coordinate 2,151 downwards.
CGCCGCGATGCCGTCGAAGCGCTACGCGCCAGCGAGCAGCACTTCCGCGCCTTCTTCGAGCGCTCGATGGTCGGCATGGCGACCAGCGGCATCGACAAGCGTTGGCTCGACGTCAACGCTGCGCTGTGCGCCATGCTCGGCTATACGCGCGAGGAATTGTTGCAGATGACCTGGGCCGACGTCACCCATCCGGAAGACCTGGCCAACGACATCTACCTGTTCAACCAGACACTGCTCGGTGCCGAAGACGACTACGTGCTGGAAAAGCGGCTGCTGAAGAAGGACGGCAGCGTGGTCCACACGCTGACCACGGTGCGTTGCCTGCGCCGCGACGACGGCAGTATCGACTATTTTGTCGCGCTGACGCAGGACATCACCGAAAAGAAGCAGTCCGAGGAACTGCTGTGGCGGCAGGCCAATTTCGATACGCTGACCGGCCTGCCGAACCGCCGCATGTTCGCCGACCGGCTGCAGCAGGAAATCGCCAAGCGGCATCAGGCGCGGCTGCCGCTGGCGCTGTTGTTCATCGACCTGGACCGCTTCAAGGAAGTCAACGACACGCTCGGCCATGCCAAAGGCGACGCGCTGCTGGTGGAAGCGGCGCGCCGCATCCGGGCCTGCGTGCGCATCTCCGATACGGTGGCGCGCCTGGGCGGCGACGAATTCATGATCATCCTGTCCGAGCTGCCGGAGGCGCGCCAGGTCGACGCCATCGCCGGCACCCTGCTGCGGCGGCTGACCGATGCCTTCCATCTCGACGCCGACACCGTCTACGTGTCGGCCAGCATCGGCATCACGCTGTACCCGGCCGACGGCGACAGCGCCGAGCAGCTGATCCGCAACGCCGACCAGGCGATGTACGCCGCCAAGAACCTCGGCCGCAACCGCTACAGCTATTTCACCAACGCTTTGCAGGAAGCGGCGCAGACGCGCCAGCGGCTGATCACCGACCTGCGCGCGGCGCTGGCGCAACAGCAGTTCGAACTGTACTTCCAGCCGATCGTCGATCTGACCGCCAACCGCATCGTCAAGGCCGAGGCGCTGCTGCGCTGGCATCATCCGCGACACGGCATGACCAGCCCGCTGGAATTCATTCCGCTGGCCGAGGAAACCGGCCTGATCATCGACATCGGCAACTGGGTGTTTCGCGAAGCGGCGCAGTGGAGCCAGCGCTGGAACGCCGGCCTGGCGCCCGGCATCCAGATCAGCGTCAACACCTCGCCGGTCGAGTTCCACGCCGACAGCTACGATCCGCAGGCGCTGCTGGCGTACCTGAAGCAGCTCGGGCTGTCCGGCAACAGCATCACGGTCGAGATCACCGAAGGCATGCTGCTGCATGCCGAACAGCGCGTGATTGACCACCTGCTGTGCTTTCGCGACGCCGGCGTGCAGATCGCGATCGACGATTTCGGCACCGGCTATTCGTCATTGGCGACGCTGAACCGCTTCGACATCGACGTCCTGAAGATCGACCAGGCGTTCGTGCGCAACCTTGCCAGCAACCCGCACGACATGGTGCTGTCGGAGGCGATCATCGTAATGGCGCACAAGCTCGGCCTGCAGGTGGTGGCCGAGGGCGTCGAGACCGAGCAGCAGCGCGCGCTGCTGCAGGCGGCCGGCTGCGACTACGGTCAGGGCTACCTGTTTTCCAAGCCGCTGCCGGCGCCGCAGTTCGAGCGGCTGCTGGCGGCGCAGGCGTCCGGTCCCGCGCTCCGGTAAACTGGTCGGCCCGGCCGCGCGCGGCCATCACTCCCGCCGACTCCCGATGAACGACACCATCCGTTATCAGGTCGTGCTGCACGACCCTGCCGCCCATTTGTTCGCGATCCGCCTGACGCTGGCCGCGCCCGACCCCGGCGGCCAGCTGTTCCGGCTGCCGGCCTGGATTCCGGGCAGCTACATGGTGCGCGACTTCGCCCGCAACATCGTGCGCATCCGCGCCGAGGCCGGCGGCCGTCCGGTGGCACTGTCCAAGCTCGACAAGCACAGCTGGCAGGCGGCACCGTGCGCCGGTCCGCTGACGCTGCAGTACGAAGTGTATGCGTGGGACCTGTCGGTGCGCGCCGCCCATTTCGACCAGACCCATGCGTTCTTCAACGGCAGCAGCCTGTTCCTGCGCGCGGTCGGCCACGAGGACGCGCCGCACGTGGT
>JBATWJ010000076.1:0-2960 GCA_049672545.1 Burkholderiaceae bacterium | reverse complement strand
CACCAAACTTCTTCGACAGCACCGTCGCAATCGCCGCCGTCAGAGTCGTCTTGCCGTGATCCACGTGACCAATCGTGCCCACGTTCACGTGCGGCTTCGTCCGCTCAAACTTGCTCTTTGCCATTTTAGACTCCTAACGATTTGATGAGAATGTCCAGGCACGCGCCCGACGACTACCGACTTGCAGAAGGCTCGAAATTCTCGACCGATTTTCGACACAACCGAAATTCTGGTGCCCTTGACGTGGATTGAACACGTGGCCTCTCCCTTACCAAGGGAGTGCTCTACCACTGAGCTACAAGGGCATTGCTTTACTTCCGACAGCAGCGCACGGGCGCCATGCCTGAAATGCTGGAGCGGGTGAAGGGAATCGAACCCTCGTCATAAGCTTGGAAGGCTTCAGCTCTACCATTGAGCTACACCCGCGAGGACCGCCGTTTCAGCCGCAAACCATACACTTCACTGCATTCCACCGCGGCTACTCCGCCGTTGTTCTGGTGGAGGGGGCTGGATTCGAACCAGCGTACTCGCAAGAGGGCAGATTTACAGTCTGCTGCCATTAACCACTCGGCCACCCCTCCGCAGGGAACCACTAACTATAGGTTAGTCGGTGTCGGCTGTCAACAAAAAGTCGCACCAAGAAATCAAAAATCGAGCCAGCCCCTTCGGCCGCCTGCTGCGTAGATTGATACGCGGCTCGCTGCGGATACCCACGCCGCGCTGACTACACTAATATCGTTTAATAGACCGACCGGTCGGTTTATTTATGCTAAAGTAGCCGGCACGCAGATCGCGGCTTTTTGCGCTCCTACGCAGCCTTCGCCGATGTCATCCCCGCGCTGCCGCCCTTACCCCATTTCCAAGGTGGACTGCCATGTATACCCAGGCGCTCGACATCCCCGATTCCTCTTCCCGCCCGGCCGATAGCCGCCCGCTGCCGACGCTGGACGCGGCCGATGCCGCGCGACTGGCGGCGGCGCAGCAGCGCTTCGACGAGGCGATCGCCGCCGAGCGCAAGATCGAGCCGCAGGACTGGATGCCGGACGCCTACCGCAAGACGCTGGTGCGGCAGATCAGCCAGCACGCGCATTCGGAAATCATCGGCATGCTGCCGGAAGGTAACTGGATCACGCGCGCGCCGAGCTTGAAGCGCAAGGCGATCCTGCTGGCCAAGGTGCAGGACGAAGGCGGCCACGGCCTCTACCTGTATGCGGCGGCGGAAACGCTCGGCACCTCGCGCGAGCAGATGACCGACGCGCTGCACGCCGGCCGCGCCAAGTATTCGTCGATCTTCAATTATCCGACGCTGACCTGGGCCGACATCGGCGCCATCGGCTGGCTGGTGGACGGCGCCGCGATCATGAACCAGGTGCCGCTGTGCCGCTGTTCCTACGGCCCGTATGCGCGCGCGATGATCCGCATCTGCAAGGAAGAATCGTTCCACCAGCGCCAGGGCTTCGACATCATGCTGTCGCTGTGCCGCGGCACGCCGGCGCAGAAGGCGATGGCGCAGGATGCGCTGAACCGCTGGTGGTGGCCGACGGTGATGATGTTCGGCCCGAGCGACACCGATTCGCCGAACTCGGCGCAAAGCATGCAATGGGGCATCAAGCGCATTTCCAACGACGACCTGCGGCAGAAGTTCATCGACGCCACGGTGCCGCAGGCGCAATTGCTGGGCCTGACGATTCCCGATCCCGACCTGACCTGGGATGCCGAAGCCGGCCACTACCGGCACGGCGCCATCGACTGGGATGAATTCACGCGCGTCCTCAACGGCGACGGCCCGTGCAACCGCGAGCGCCTCGGCACCCGTGTCAAGGCGCACGAGGATGGCCAGTGGGTGCGCGACGCGGCGCTGGCCTATGCGAACAAGCAGGCGGCGCGCGAGCGCGCGGCGGCCTGAGGCTGGCGCCACCGACTATCAGACAGAGACGGAGTTCGACGATGAACCAAACCGATTGGCCGCTGTGGGAAGTCTTCATCCGCAGCAAGCAAGGCCTGGAGCACAAGCATTGCGGCTCGCTGCATGCGGCCGACGCCCGCCAGGCGCTGCAGATGGCGCGCGACGTCTACACGCGGCGCCAGGAAGGCATTTCGATCTGGGTGGTGCCGTCGGCGGCGATCACCGCCAGCGCGCCGGAGGAAAAGGGCGAGCTGTTCGAGCCGGCCGCCGACAAGATCTACCGCCATCCGACCTTCTACGAATTGCCGGACGAAGTGCGGCATATGTAGCCATTGCAGCATTTCATATACACCCCGGAGCATTTTTCATGCCGCACATGACTTCTCCGGAAAACGGCGATTTTTAAGCATACTCCCTATAACGCAAAACCGATGACCGACCAGAGCCATATCGATTACCTGCTGCGCGTCGGCGACAACGCGCTGATCCTCGGCCAGCGCCTGTCCGAATGGTGCGGCCACGGCCCGGTGCTGGAAGAGGACATCGCGCTGGCCAACATCGCGCTCGACCTGTTGGGCCAGGCGCGCCTGCTGCTGTCGCATGCCGGCGCGCTGATGGTGCCGCCGCAGAGCGAAGACCAGCTCGCCTATTTCCGCGACGAGTCGGCGTTTCGCAACTTCACGATGCTGGAACTGCCGAACTCGGGCCTGGAAAAAGGCCAGCAGCAGCGCGACTACGCGTTCACGATCGCCCGCAATTTCCTGTTTTCCGCCTATGCGCTCGGCCAGTGGCAGGCGCTGCTGGCGTCGAACGACGCGCAGCTGGCGGCGATCGCCGCCAAGTCGCTGAAGGAAGCGCAATACCACTGGCGCCACGCCAGCGACTGGATGCTGCGCTTCGGCGACGGCACCGAGGAATCGCACCGGCGCGCGCAGGCGGCGCTCGACGCGTTGCTGCCGTATGCCAACGAATTCTTCAGCGCCGATGCCACCGGCGAAGCGGTGGCGGCGGCCGGCATCGGCGTTTCTGGCACCAGCCTGCAGCCGGCCTGGGA
>JBATWJ010000075.1:0-6233 GCA_049672545.1 Burkholderiaceae bacterium | reverse complement strand
TCCCAGACCAGATCGGGCTGGATGCCGCGATCGATAACCTGCCGGCGGCGGCGCTGCGGCAGCAGGCCGAGCAGTTCATCGCGCCGCTGCTGGCGCGCCTGGAAGGCGCTGCCGATCCGGATCAGCAGCTCGGCATCCTGGCCGAAGCCTTCCCCGGCATGGAGTCCAGCGGGCTGCAGGAAGCGCTTGGCAACCTGTTGTTCATCGCCCGCCTGGTCGGTATGCACAGCGCGCAGCAGGAAGCGCAATAGCGGTGGCCAGGCTCACCGCCGCCCAGACCGCCGCCGTGTTCGGCATGACGCCCAGCGCGGCGGTGGCCTATCTGGAGCAGAAAGGGCTGCGCCTGACCGGCGATTGGCACGAGATGCTGAACGAAGAGCATATGGCCGCGTTCACCGTCGCCAACGTCGCCCAGCTCGACGTGCTGCAGGATCTGCAGCAAGGCATTCTGCGGGCCGCGAAAACCGGCACGACCGAACGCCAGTTCATCAAGGATCTGACGCCGATCCTGCAGGCGAAGGGCTGGTGGGGCAAGCAGACGAACCCCGACGGCAGCGCCACCCAGCTGGGCAGCGTCCGGCGCCTGCAGACGATCTACCGCACCAACCTGCAGTCGGCCTACATGGCCGGCCGCTACCACGCGCTGGTCCAGGGCGTTAAATCGCATCCGTACTGGCAATACGTGGCCGTGATGGATGAAAAGACCCGGCCCAGCCACGCGGCCGCGAACGGCCGCGTGTTCCGCTGGGACGATCCGGTATGGCTGTTCCTGTTCCCGCCGAACGGCTTCAATTGCCGCTGCCGCGTCGTCGCGCTGTCCGAGGCCGACGTCGAGCGGCGCGGCCTTAAGGTCGAATCGAGTGAAGGGCTGATCGTCCGAAAGGAAGTGCAGGCCGGTATCGATGCCGACGGCAAGCCGGTGATGACGGACGTGTCCGGCATCAAGCTGCCGACCACCGACGGCAAGTTCGTCACGCTGTTCACCGACGCCGGCTTCGATGTCAATCAGGGGCTGGCGGCGACCGAGCACGCGGCCCGCATCTTCGCCAACAAGGCCGAGCGCGCCGATCCGGATCTCGGCGCCTCGGCAATGACGGCAGCCCGCACCTGGCTGATGCCGCAGATCGCCGCAGAATTCCGTGTGTGGGCGGCCGACGTGATTGCCGGCGGCGTCGCGCGCAACGGCTACCGTGTGATCGGCTCGATGACGCCCGAAGTGCTGGCCGGCGTGCGCGCGGTCGGTATCGAGCCGGCGACCGCGGCATTGACGCTGCGCGATGCCGAGCTGCTGCATCTGCTGCGCGACAGCAAGGCGGTGCGCGGGGCGGCGCTGCCGCGTGCCGACGTGCTGCGCCTGCCTGAATTGCTGGCGGACCCGGTCGCGGTGCTGTGGGACCAGGCCGATCCCGCATTGGTCTATGTGTTCGATGCGGCAGACGGCGCCGGCAAGGCGATCGTGCGGGTGAACTACGACCTCAAGCTAAACGACGGCGGGCGCGCGGTGGTGCAGGCAAACAGCATCCGCAGTGCGGGCATGGCGGAGTTGGGGGATCTGGAGAATGCCGCGCGCTATCGGCGGCTGGCAGGAGTGCTGCATGAATAGCGGAGCGCTCTGTGCGAGGGCTGGACTCGAACCAGCGTCACCGGAACTCCGGTTTGACACCCGCCCCGCATTGGGAATCAAACCGTTACGAGAACCGTCCCGTCTACCTGAATGGGGCTCTACTCGCACAGAACTGCGGACCATTGTATATCGTATCTACTGGGATTTGCCATGAGCCGGATTGAAATCCAGGTCAGCGATACCAAGGCGGAAGAGGCGCTGCAGCAGGTCGTCAACACGCTCGACGACACCACGTCCGTGATGGCCGGCATCAGCCTGGCGCTGCTGGGCGTCACCGAACAGGCATTCGCCCAGGGCGGCTACCCGGTCAAATGGGCGGACCTGGCGCCGCGCACCAAGGCGGCGCGCGCCAAGCGCGGCACCTGGCCGGGCCAGATTCTGCAGGACAGTGGCCAGCTGGCGGCCTCGATCACGCCGGAATCCGGCCGCGACTTCGCGCAGATCGGCACCAACAAGGTCCAGGCGGCGGCGCTGCAGTTCGGCGCCGTCATCCATCACAACGCCTATGCCATCAAGCAGCGGCTGCGCACCGATGCCAAGGGCAACCTGCAGCGCCAGGGCAAGGATGGCAAGCTGAAGAACCTGGCGGTCTACGCCGGCAAGCGGCACAAGCGCGTAGTCGAGCGCGTCGCCACCGTGCCGGCGCACGACGTCACCATTTCGGCGCGGCCGTTCCTGCCGATCGACGCCGGCGGCGGCCTGACCCGGCCGGCTCTGGAAGCGGTGATGGCGGTACTGGATCAGGCGCTCAGATGAGCGTTTTGACCGGAATCAAAGAATAGGGCCGTGGCGCCGTTTAAAAGTGCCGGCAGGCAAATTCCCCCGCGGCCGGTATCCGCACCCCGTTAAACCCCCGTTAAATTCGCTTTAAGCCGCATTCGCACCCGTCGTCCGATCCCCGCATGCGCGGGAAGCGGGTGATTCCCCACTGAAGCGGTTCAGTCTTTTGCCGCTTTCGGCCGGCCGCGATGATGGCGGCATGCCATTCCTCACCCGCAAAAAAACCGCTACAGCTGTCGCCGCGCTGTCCATCCAGATCGCCGACCGCAGCGGCAAGACGATCCAGCTGCTGCCTGCCGGCCGCTTCAAGGCGGTCGATGGCCGCCCGGCCACCGAGGCCGCCTGCACCGAGTGGGTGCTGGATGCCGAGAATGCCGCCCAGCTGATCGCCGCCGCCGCATCGCGCGTCAATCCATCGGTCATCGACTACGAGCACCAAACCCTGCTCAAGGAAAAGAACGGCCAGCCAGCTCCGGCTGCCGGCTGGTTCAAGACGCTCGAATGGCGCGAGGGCGTCGGGCTGTTCGCGACGGACGTCGAATGGACCCCAGCTGCCGCCCAAGCGATCGCCGACGGCGAATACCGCTTCATTTCCCCGGTCATCCGCTACCACCGCGAGACCGGCCGCGTTACCGGCCTGGTGATGGCCGGGCTTGTGAACTATGCCGGCATCGACGGCATGCAACAGGCCAGCCTGGCTGGCGCCACCTTTTTCAACGATCCTGAAGATGAGGAGCAACACATGAACAAACTGCTCGCTGCACTGCTGGCCGCGCTTGGCCTGGATGACAAGGCGTCGGAAGACAAGGCGCTGGCCGCGCTGAATGCCTTTATCGCCAAGAGCAAGGAAGACGCCGACCAGGTCACCGCGCTGTCGGCCCAGGTCGCCGCCGCCGGTACGGCAGCCCCGGACCCGGCCAAGTTCGTGCCAATCGAAACCGTCACGGCGATGCAGGCCCAGCTCTCCGCACTCACCACCAAGGTCACCGGCGGCGAGGTCGACAAGGTCATCGAAACCGCGCTGGCCGGCGGCAAGCTGCTGCCGGCGCAGGAAAAGTGGGCGCGCGATCTCGGCGCCAAGGATTTGGCCGCGCTGAAAGCCTTCGTCGAAACTGCGCCGCAGATCCCCGCGCTGGGCGGCCAGCAAACCCAGGGCAAGCCGCCGGCCGGCAAGGAAGGCGAGCTGACCGCCGAGCAGCTCGCGGTCTGCTCGGCCATGGGCTTGTCGGCCGAAGACTTCAAAAAGACCCTGGCCGAGGCGTAAGCAGGCGCGGCCATCCCGTAGCAACAGCAGCATCCATTTAACGCACAGGAGGTTTCCATGACGGCCTTGACTGCCGACCGCAACACCCTGCGGCGCGACGGCGTCGACTTCGAGTACCCGGTCAAATCCGGGGCAAAGATTTTCACCGGCTCGATCGTCGCCATCAGCACCGCCAACGGCTTTGCCACCAAGGGCGCCACCGCCACCACGCTGAAATGCGTCGGCGTCGCCCAGGAGCAAGCCGACAACACCAACGGCGCCGACGGCGACATCCGCGTCAAGGTCCGGCGCGGCGTGTTCCGCTTCGCCAACTCGGCCTCGACCGACGCCATCACCCTGGCCGACGTCGGCGCCGACTGCTACCTGGTCGACGACCAGACCGTGGCCAAGACCAGCAACACCAACGCCCGTTCGGTGGCTGGCAAGGTCGAAGACGTCGACAGCGGAGGCGTCTGGGTCCGGTTTTAACGGCACCGGCGTCCGCAGCAGCATCCGCAACACCCTTTCCAGCTACAGGAGATACAGATGAAACGAGTAATGAGCTACGCCTTGCTGGCCGTGATGGCTGGCCTGGCCATCCTCGGGATGGCGTCCGGCTATTTCGCCGCGCTGCCGCCCCTGCCGGCCGATCCGCACGGCATGGCGCTGGTCGGCATCGGCGGGCTGGTCGTCAACCGCGCCAACCTGTCCGCCCTCTATACCGGCTTCAAGACCACGTTCCAGAACGCGTTCGACGGCGCGGTTTCCGATTGGGACAAGATCGCGATGGAAGTGCCGTCCACCACCTCGCAGGAAGCGTATCCGTGGCTCGGCCAGACGACCCGATTCCGCGAATGGATCGGCGACCGTGTGATCCAGAACTTGATGTCGCACGATTTCACGATCAAGAACAAGCCGTGGGAAAACACCGTCGGCGTTCCGCGCACTGCGATCGACGATGACACTTACGGCTTGTACAAGCCGATGATCGCCCAGCTCGGCATGGACGCACGCCAGCATCCGGACGAACTGGTGTTCGGCCTGCTGCAGAGCGGTTTCTCCAACATTTGCTACGACGGGCAGTACATGTTCGACACGGACCATCCGGTGCTGCAAGCCGATGGCTCGGTAGCGTCGGTGTCCAACTTCGGCGGTGGTTCCGGTACCGCCTGGTACCTGCTGGACACCAGCAAGATCATCCGGCCGTTGATTTATCAGAAGCGCAAGCCGTACAACTTCGTGTCGATGACGAAGGAAGATGACGAAAACGTCTTCATGCGCAACGAGTATCTGTACGGCGTCGACGCCCGCAGCAACGTCGGTTTCGGTCTCTGGCAGCTGGCCTACGCCTCCAAGCAGCCGCTGGACGAAGACAGCTACGCCGCTGCCCGCACCGCGATGATGGGTCTGAAGGGCGACAACGGCCGGCCGCTGGGCGTGCGTCCCACGCTGCTGGTGGTGCCGCCGTCGCTGGAAAAGACGTCGCTGAAGATCCTGACCGCGGAGAACAACGCGGCCGGCGCAACCAACGTCTACCGCGACACCGCGAAGCTGCTGGTCACGCCCTGGATCGGCTGACCCAGGCGCCAGCAGGCCGGGGCTGACCGCAAGGCCAGCTCCGGGCGTTAAACCCTTCATACCAGGAGCAATGCATGAGCAAGAAATCCATCAAGGTGCTGCGAGTCGCCAGCCAGCGGGAAGGCTTCCGCCGCGCCGGCCATGTGTTCGGCCGTGTGCCGACCGACATCCCGCTCGACCAGTTGACCGCGGCAGCCCGCAAAGCGATCGAGGGCGATCCGTCGCTGGTAGCAATCGAAACCGAGGTCGACGCCGCAGATGATGCGGACGCCGGCGAAGGCAGCGCCGATCCGAAGCCGGCCACTGGCAAGACGAGCAAGAAGTAACCCATGGCCTACTGCACGGTCGCCGACCTGGTCGCGGAGTTCGGCGAAGCCGACATCGCGGCGCTGACGAATCGTCAGAACGGGCCAGCGACCGGCATCGACGCGGCGGTGGCGGCGCAGAAGATCGAGAAGGCCGAGGCCGAGATTAACGTCTATCTGGAGGCGCGCTATCCGTTGCCGCTGCCGTCGACGCCGCTGATCCTGAAACAGATCACGGCCGACGTGGCGCGGTATTACCTGCATACCAGGATCGACGAGGATCACCCGGCAGCGCAGCAGTACCGGCAGCGCATCAAGCTGCTGGAGCGGATCGCAGACGGCCGCGCATCGCTCGGCCTGGACGCCGCCAGCCAGGTGGCGCCGACCGTCGACACGGTGCAGATCGCGCCCGGCCGCAACGATTTCGGGGGCCGCAATTGGTGACCGACTATCTGTTCTTGGAAGAGCTGCTCATCGAGCGCATCACGGCCCGCGTCGACGGCTTGCAGGCAGTGCTGTCAGCGCCGGACCTGGCCGCGATCGAAGAGCAGGTGCAGATCACGCCGGCCGCGCACGTGGTCTACCTCGGCGACGACATCGGCACCGGCGCCGGCGCTCAGGGCGGCATGGGCAAGACGCAGGTGATCACGCAGCTGTGGGCGGCGGTGATCGCGGTGTACTACGCCGATCCGGGCGACAGCGG
>JBATWJ010000074.1:0-2944 GCA_049672545.1 Burkholderiaceae bacterium | reverse complement strand
GGCGCCGACCGCGCACCGGCCGCCAGCCCGCGCGCGGCGCCGTCCGGGCTGGCTTCCCGATGCGAATCTCTTATAATTGAAGCAGTTACAAACTTCGGCGGCAGGCGCCACACTGGCCGCCGTTCTTATTTATGGCGATCAAACACTTCCTGCAGTTCTCCGACTTCACGCTGGCCGAGTACGAGCACGTGATCGAACGCACGCGCGTGATCAAGCGCAAGTTCAAGAATTACGAGCCTTACCATCCGCTGGCCGACCGCACCCTGGTGATGGTGTTCGAAAAGAATTCGACCCGCACCCGGCTGTCGTTCGAAGCCGGCATGCACCAGCTGGGCGGCGCCGCGATCTACCTGAACACGCGCGACAGCCAGCTCGGCCGCGGCGAGCCGGTGGAAGACGCCGCGCAAGTGATGTCGCGCATGTGCGACATCATCATGATCCGCACCTTCGGCCAGGAGATCATCGACCGCTTCGCCGCCAATTCGCGCGTGCCGGTGATCAACGGCCTGACCAACGAACACCATCCATGCCAGGTGCTGGCCGACGTCTTCACCTATATCGAGCAGCGCGGCAGCATCGCCGGCAAGACCGTGGCCTGGATCGGCGACGCCAACAACATGCTGTATTCGTGGCTGCAGGCGGCCGAGGTGTTCGACTTTCACGTCAACGTGTCGACGCCGCAGGGCTACGAGATCGACATGGCGCTGGTCACGCCCGGCAATACCCATTACACCGTATTCGCGCAGCCGGCCGACGCCTGCGACGGCGCCGACCTGGTCACCACCGACGTCTGGACCAGCATGGGCTACGAGGAAGAGAACGCCGCCCGCGTCAAGGCCTTCGACGGCTGGATCGTCGACGCCGCCAAGATGCGGCGCGCGCGGCCGGACGCGCTGTTCATGCACTGCCTGCCGGCGCACCGCGGCGAGGAAGTCGCCGCCGACGTGATCGACGGTCCGCAATCGGTGGTCTGGGACGAGGCCGAAAACCGGCTGCACGTGCAAAAGGCGCTGCTCGAATACCTGGTCCTGGGCAAAGTCGGCTAGCCGGCGGCGGCCGGCGCCGCCCGTTTCCTTTTCCTCATTCTTCCGATTCGTTCCACCTTTCCCCTGGCCCAACAGAAACCATGTCCACCATCCTCCAATCCGTTCCCGTCAACCAGAAAGTGGGCATCGCCTTTTCCGGCGGCCTCGACACCAGCGCGGCGCTGCACTGGATGCGCCAGAAGGGCGCGATTCCGTATGCCTACACCGCCAACCTCGGCCAGCCCGATGAATCCGACTACGAAGCGATCCCGAACAAGGCCAGACAGTACGGCGCCGAAGCGGCGCGCCTGATCGACTGCCGCGAACAACTGGTGGCCGAAGGCATCGCCGCGCTGCAGAGCGGCGCCTTCCACATTTCGACCGCCGGCGTCACCTACTTCAACACGACACCCTTGGGCCGCGCGGTGACCGGCACCATGCTGGTGGCGGCGATGGCCGAGGACCAGGTCGACATCTGGGGCGACGGCTCCACCTTCAAAGGCAACGACATCGAGCGCTTCTACCGCTACGGCCTGTTGGTGAACCCGGCGCTGAAGATCTACAAGCCGTGGCTGGACGACGCCTTCATCAATGAGCTCGGTGGCCGCAAGGAAATGTCGGAATTCCTGATCGCCTCCGGCTTCGACTACAAGATGTCGGTCGAGAAAGCCTATTCGACCGACTCCAACATGCTGGGCGCGACCCATGAGGCCAAGGATCTCGAATACCTGAACAGCGGCATCAAGATCGTCGAGCCGATCATGGGCGTGGCGTTCTGGCGCGATGAAGTCGAAGTCAAGCGCGAGGAAGTCAGCGTGCGCTTCGAGGAAGGCCGGCCGGTGGCGCTGAACGGCGTCGCCTATCCGAACCTGGTCGAGCTGATGATGGAAGCCAATCGCATCGGCGGCCGCCACGGTCTCGGCATGAGCGACCAGATCGAGAACCGCATCATCGAAGCCAAGAGCCGCGGCATCTACGAGGCGCCGGGGTTGGCGCTGCTGTTCATCGCCTACGAGCGGCTGGTGACCGGCATCCACAACGAAGACACGATCGAGCAATACCGCGAAAACGGCCGCAAGCTCGGGCGCCTGTTGTACCAGGGCCGCTGGTTCGACCCGCAGGCGATCATGCTGCGCGAAGCGTCGCAGCGCTGGGTGGCGCGCGCGATCACCGGCGAAGTGACGCTCGAACTGCGGCGCGGCAACGATTACTCGATCCTGAACACCGAATCGCCGAACCTGACCTACCAGCCGGAGCGGCTGACGATGGAAAAGGGCGAAGGCGCGTTCACGCCGCAGGACCGTATCGGCCAGCTGACGATGCGCAACCTCGACATTGCCGACACCCGCGACAAGCTCGGCGTCTACGGCAAGGCCGGCCTGTTGACCGCCAATCCGTCGGTGGCGCTGCCGCGGCTGGGCAAGAGCGGCGACTGACGCCGAGGATCGCATCGTGAACGATCAGCTCGACCAGGTCTCGGTCATCAAGAAGGCCAACGTCTATTTCGACGGCAAGTGCATCTCGCACAGCGTGCTGCTGCCGGATGGCAGCAGGAAGACGCTCGGCGTGATCCTGCCGTCGCAATTGCGCTTTTCCACGCGCGAGGCGGAAGTGATGGAAATCACGTCCGGCCGCTGCCGCGTGCGGCTGAAGGATGCCGACCAGTGGCAGGAACTGACAGCCGGCCAGCGGCTGGCGATCCCGGCCGATTCCTGGTTCGACATCGAAGCCGGCGAAACCGTCGATTACGTCTGCCACTACGGCTGAAGCCGGCGTCGAGCGGATACTCCCCAGGTAAATGCCCTATCCCGGGCATCCTGCCTGCGGATTCAGCATATACCCCAAATAAGCCTCAAGGCACGAAGACCGGCTCCGGCTCCAGCCGGACGCCGAAGCGCTCCAGCACGTCGGCCTGGATC
>JBATWJ010000073.1:0-1912 GCA_049672545.1 Burkholderiaceae bacterium | reverse complement strand
TCGGCCTGGTGATCCAGGCGGCGCTGACCCATCCGGACACGGTGGAAGCGCTCGGCCACAACGTGCCGCGCGTATTCATGCTGGTATTCGGCGGCGGCTGCGCGCTGGCCGGGCTGGCCGGCGTGATTGGAGGCAATGCCTTCGTCACCGAACCGAACATGGCGGCGGCGGTCGGCAGCATCATTTTCGTGGTGGTGGTGGTCGGCGGCATGGGCTCGCTGACCGGGGCCTTGCTGGCGTCGCTGCTGATCGGCGTGATCCAGACCTTCGCGGTGGCGCTCGATTACTCGTTCTCCAGTCTGCTCGGCATCTTTGGTGTCCAGATTACGCCGGATACCTTCGGCTATGCGGTGCTGAACCTGACCATCGCGCAATCGGCGGCGATCCTCCCGTACCTGTTAATGGTGCTGATCCTGATCTTCCGGCCCAAGGGGCTGATGGGCACGCGTGAAGGCTGATGCAGATGAACTCCACCATGACCACCACCATGAAATTCGAACCGATCAACCTGGGGCGCTGGATCGTCTGGACCCTGTTCGCGCTGATCCTGATCGTCGCGCCGCTGGTGTTCACCCAGGGCGCATCCGTTTCCCTGCTGTCGGAAATGGGTACCGTGATGATTTTCGCGCTGTCCTACAACATGCTGCTGGGGCAGGGTGGCATGCTGTCGTTCGGCCACGCCGCGTATTCCGGGCTGGGTGCGTTCATCGCGATCCACGCAATGAACATGGCCGCTGACGGTCAGCTACCGGTGCCGACCACGCTGATTCCGCTGGTCGGCGGCCTGGCCGGGATATTCTTCGGCGTGCTGTTCGGCTACGTCACCACCAAGAAATCCGGCACCACATTCGCGATGATCACGCTCGGCATCGTCGAGCTGGTGTTCGCGTGCTCGCTGATGTTTCCCGGATTTTTCGGCGGCGAGGGCGGCATCACCACCAATCGCGTGATTGGCGAACCGGTCCTCGGTATCACCTACGGACCGCAGATCCAGGTGTACTACCTGGTCGCGTTCTGGCTATTCATTAGCACGATCGGTATGTATGCGTTCACGCAGACGCCGCTGGGCCGCATGGCGAACGCGGTGCGCGACAATCCGGAGCGGGCCGAATTCATCGGCTACAACACCCAGTGGGTGCGCTACCTGACCCTGGTGCTGTCGGCTTTCTTCGCCGGCATTTCCGGCGGCCTGTCGGCGATCAATTTCGAGATCGTCAGCGCCGAGAACGTCAGCATCATCCGCTCCGGCGCCATTCTCCTGTTCACCTTCATCGGTGGTATCGGCTTCTTCTTCGGCCCGATGATCGGTGCCGTGGTCGGCGTGTTCCTGACCGTGATGCTGTCCAGCTATACCAAGGCGTGGCAACTGTACCTGGGCATCTTCTTCATCATCATCGTGATGTTCGCGCCAGGCGGCATCGCCAGCCTGATCATGATGAACGTGCGGCTGATCAAGTTCGGCAAGTTCGGCCGCGTCTGGCCGAAGCTGTTGCTGGTCGGGGTGATGGCTTTGATCGCCGGCCTCGGTGTAGTGATGATGATCGAGATGCTGTACCACCTGACACTGAACTCGGCCAACGGTCCGATGAAGAACCTGTTTGGCGTCGCGGTCGACACCACCGCAGCCGGCGGCTGGCTGGTGGCGCTGGCGCTGCTGGCAGCCGGTGCGTTCGGCTTCTGGCGCATGCGGCCGGCGTTCGGCCAGGCCTGGGGAGAGGCGAACATGGAAATCGAAGACGCGATCCGGAGGGCGGCGGCATGACGTATGCGCTTGAATTGCGGGACGTGCGCAAGAGTTTCGGCAAGACCGAGATCATTCGGGGTGCGCAGTTGCAGGTGGCGCAGGGCGAGCGGATCGCCATCATCGGGCCGAACGGCGCCGGCAAGTCGACGCTGTTCAACCTGATCTCGG
>JBATWJ010000072.1:0-1914 GCA_049672545.1 Burkholderiaceae bacterium | reverse complement strand
TCGGCCTGGTGATCCAGGCGGCGCTGACCCATCCGGACACGGTGGAAGCGCTCGGCCACAACGTGCCGCGCGTATTCATGCTGGTATTCGGCGGCGGCTGCGCGCTGGCCGGGCTGGCCGGCGTGATCGGCGGCAATGCCTTCGTCACCGAGCCGAACATGGCGGCCGCGGTCGGCAGCATCATTTTCGTGGTGGTGGTGGTCGGCGGCATGGGCTCGCTGACCGGGGCCTTGCTGGCGTCGCTGCTGATCGGCGTGATCCAGACCTTTGCGGTGGCGCTCGATTATTCGATGGCGACGCTGTTCGGCCGCTTCGGGGCCGTCATCACGTCCGACACCTTCGGCTTCCCGGTACTGAAACTGACGATTTCCCAGGTGGCGCCGATCCTGCCTTACCTGCTGCTGGTGCTGATCCTGATCTTCCGCCCGCGCGGCCTGATGGGTACCCGGGAAGGATGACGCCGTGACCACCTTGACTACCGTTTCCGCCATGAATCCCAAGCCCCTGAACCTGATGCGCATGCTGATCTGGAGCGGCTTCGCGCTGCTGCTGGTGGTCGCGCCGCTGGTCTTCAGCAGGGGTGCTTCGCTGTCGATCCTGTCGCAGATCGGCACCATGATGATCTTCGCGCTGTCCTACAACATGCTGCTGGGGCAGAGCGGCATGCTGTCGTTCGGCCATGCGGTCTATTCCGGGCTGGGCGCGTTCTTCGCGATCCATGCGATGAACCTGGCCGGCGGCGGCGCGATCTGGCTGCCGCTGCCGCTGATCCCGCTGGTCGGCGGCCTGGCCGGGATGTTCTTCGGCGTGCTGTTCGGCTACGTCACCACCAAGAAATCCGGCACGCCATTCGCGATGATCACGCTCGGCATCGTCGAGCTGGTGTTTTCCTGCTCGCTGATGTTCCCCGAGTTCTTCGGCGGCGAGGGCGGCGTCAGCAGCAACCGGGTCTATGGCGAATCGTTCATGGGCGTCAGCTACGGACCGCAGATCCAGGTGTACTACCTGATCGCGTTCTGGCTGTTCGTCGCCACCGTCGGCATGTATGCGTTCACGCAGACGCCGCTGGGCCGCATGGCGAACGCGGTGCGCGACAACCCGGAGCGGGTCGAATTCGTCGGCTACAACACCCAGTGGGTGCGCTACCTGACCCTGGTGCTGTCGGGCTTCTTCGCCGGCATCGCGGGCGGCCTGTCGGCGATCAACTTCGAGATCGTGACTGCCGAAAACGTATCGGCGGCACAGTCCGGCGCGGTGCTGCTGTTCACCTTCATCGGCGGTATCGGCTTCTTCTTCGGCCCGATGATCGGCGCCGTGATCGGCGTGTTCCTGACCGTGATGCTGCCCGAATTCACGCCGGCCTGGCTGCTGTACCTGGGCATCTTCTTCATCATCATCGTGATGTACGTCCCCGGCGGCGTCGCCAGCCTGCTGATGATGAACGTACGGCTGATCAAGTTCGGCAAGTTCGGCCGCGTCCTGCCTGGCCTGGCGCTGGTCGGCGCGGCGACCCTGGTGGCCGGGCTCGGCGTGGTGATGATGATCGAGATGCTGTACCACCTGACACTGAACTCGGCCAATGGGCCGCTGATGACGCGCATGGGCTACAGGATCGACACATCGTCGCTGCTCAACTGGAGCATTGCGATCGGCGTGTTTGCGCTGGGCGCGCTGGCGTTCCGCCGGACCCGAAAAATCTTCCTGCATACATGGGGCGAAGCGAATGGAGAAATCGAAGATGCGATCCGGAGGGCGGCGGCATGACGTATGCGCTTGAATTGCGGGAAGTGCGCAAGAGTTTCGGCAAGACCGAGATCATTCGGGGTGCGCAGTTGCAGGTGGCGCAGGGCGAGCGGATCGCCATCATCGGGCCGAACGGCGCCGGCAAGTCGACGCTGTTCAACCTGATCTCGG
>JBATWJ010000071.1:0-2637 GCA_049672545.1 Burkholderiaceae bacterium | reverse complement strand
CGCTGGACGAGGCGATCAGCAGCGCCGGCGGCGTCCGCTTCGACGCGCTCGACGCACGACTGATGCTGCGCGCGCAGCCGGGGCTGTTCTGCGCCGGCGAAATGCTGGACTGGGAAGCGCCGACCGGCGGGTATCTGTTGACTGCCTGTTTCGCCAGCGGCAAATGGGCGGCGCAAGGCGCGCTGGCGTGGCTGGCGGAACGCGATAACCACCAAATAACGTGGAGTATGCGTTAAAAACGACCATCTGACGCCCGACATAGACTGGCACCATAGGGAGTATTCACGTCGGATAGGCGCGCTACACTAGCCCGCGCTCGCTCAACTCATGCTTGACGTAGGCATACAGCACCGGCGCCGCCACCACGCCGGGGATGCCGAACAGCGTTTCCATCACCAGCATTGCGGTCAGCAGCTCCCAGACGTGGGCGTTGATGTGCGAGCCGATGATCTTGGCGTTCAGGAAATATTCCAGCTTGTGGATCAATACCAGGAACGCCAGCGACGCCACCGCGATATACAGCGAATGCGACAGCCCGACCACCACCACCACGGTGTTCGAGATCAGGTTGCCCACCACCGGCAGCAGGCCGGCGAAGAAGGTGATCGCGATCATGCTCTTGGTCAGCGGCAGGTGCACGCCGGCCAGCGGCAGGATCACCGCGAGGTAGATGCCGGTCAGGATTGCGTTGATGCCGGCGATCCGCACCTGGGCAAACACGATGCGGCGGAACGCGTGCTCCAGCACCACCACGCGCACGTGCAGCGCCGCCGCCAGCGGCCGGTACGGAATCGCCGAATTGGCGTTGTAGAGCGCCGCCATGGCGCCGATCACCATGCCGATCAGCAGATGCACCACGGTGCGGCCGGCCTGCTGGCCGATCAGCCGCGCCTGCGTCGCATGTTCGCGCAGCCAGGCGGTGATCAGCTCGCGGATCGCGTCGGCGTTTTGCGGCAGGTTGTCGCGCAGCCACGGCGGAATCTGGTCGCGCGACTCCTCGATGATGTCGGCCATTCGCTGCAGCAGCACCTGGACGTTGCCGGCGTCGCTTTGCAGGAACGCGATCAGGCCCCAGATCGCCACCGTCAGCAAGGCGACGATCACGGTGCCCAGCAGCGCCACGGCGATCATGCGCGCGCGGTGGCTGGAAATCTTCTTGCCCAGCGCCGGCGACAGCAGATGCACCAGCGAATACACCAGCAGGCCGGAAAACAGCGCCGCCAGCAGGCCGGTGGCCATGATCGTGACCAGCGCGGCGGCCATCAGCAGGTAGGAAGCGATCACGACCGGACCGCACTTGGATTGTTCGGGCATGGCGATTTTCAAAAGGACAGAAGGAATGCCGGCGGCGGCCGGATGGCGCGAATTGTGACACGAAGCGCGCTTGCCGGGCAGCACGGACCGTGCCGGCGCAAGGCGCGAGTGCGGTGCATTGCGGCTGGCCTGTGCCATGATGGCAACTTGATGGCGTGGCACCATGAAGGCGCTGTCCGGCGCGAAAACCATACATTCGGCGGCTCACCATGACGGCAGACGAACGCTTTACCGCAGCGGCCCGCGCACTGGGGTACGACTTCGATGGCGAAATCAAGATCGGTGGCAACTACGCACCCGTCGTCCGGGACGGAGATCAACTGTTCATCAGCGGCCAGATCCCTAGGGTCGGCAACCAGGTTCTGTTCGTTGGCGCGGTCGGCGAACAGATCGATCTGGCTGCCGCGCAGAAAGCCGCGGCGGTGTGCGCGATGCGCGCACTGGCATTGATGCAGCGCTCGCTCGGCTCTCTGGAAGCCGTCCGTGCCGTGGCGAAGATCACCGTCTTCGTCCGCTCGGCGCCGTCCTTCACCCAACAAAGCGAAGTCGCGGATGGCGCATCGGACCTGCTCGTCAGAGTACTGGGACCGGTCGGTTCGCACAGCCGGACCTCGGTCGGCGTCCTGCAGCTGCCCAAAGGCGCGGCAGTCGAAATCGATGTGCTTGCCTGCGCCAATCGATCGGATGGCGCTGCCTGACAGGCCTCAGGCCGGCAGCGACGGCTCGCCGCCGGCGGCATCCCGGCGCGTCGCCCTCGCCTTCCTGCGGCGCAGGAACCAGAAGTGCGCGCGGTCCAGGTATAGGTAGACCACCGGCGTCGTAAACAGCGTCATCGCCTGCGACAGCAAGAGCCCGCCGACCATCGCGAAGCCGAGCGGGCGGCGCAGCTCGGAGCCGGCGCCGTGTCCCAGCATCAGCGGCAATCCCGCCAGCAGCGCGCACATGGTGGTCATCATGATCGGCCGAAAGCGCAGCAGGCAGGCCTGGTAGATCGCCTCGCGCGGCTCCAGCCCGCGCTCGCGCTCGGCAACCAGCGCGAAGTCGACCATCATGATGCCGTTCTTCTTGACGATGCCGATCAACAGGATGATGCCGATCAGCGCGATCACCGACAGGTCGTAGCCGCCCAGCATCAGGATCAGCAGCGCGCCGACGCCGGCCGACGGCAGCGTCGACAAAATTGTCAGCGGGTGGATGTAGCTTTCATACAAGAGACCCAGCACGATGTACACCGCCACCAGCGCGGCGGCGATCAGGTAGGGCTGGGTCGCCAGCGATTCGCCGAAGGCGCGCGCGGTGCCCTGGAACTCGCCACGCACGGTG
>JBATWJ010000070.1:0-4616 GCA_049672545.1 Burkholderiaceae bacterium | reverse complement strand
TGCTAGTGGTGGTCGGCAATGTCGACTGGGCGCTCGGCTGCGCGGCGCTGCTGGCCACCGACTGGATAGCACCGAATCTGCTTGGCGCCGGTTACCTGGTGCTGCAGGCGCTGGCGGTGCTGGTGTTCGCCGGCCTGACGTTTGCCGGATGGAAGGTGTCGGCGCCGGCAGCGGCGCTGCGGCCGGCGCGCGCCTGAGCATCCCCATCATCGCTGTCACAGGAGAAGTCCATGAACGCGAATGCCTACGCGATCGGTCATCTGGAAGAAGTCCGGATGGGCTCCGACATCGTCCGCTACCTGCAGGAGATCGACGCCACGCTGGCGCCGTTTCGCGGCCGCTTCCTGGTGCACGGCGACCCGCTCGAGATGAAGGAGGGCGCGCTGGCCGGTGCCATCATCGTGATCGAGTTTCCCGACCTCGACAGCGCGCGCGCCTGGTATGCGTCGCCGGCGTACCGCGAGATCCTGCCGCTGCGCACCGCCAACGCGCGCGGCACCGTGTTCCTGGTCAACGGCGTGCCGGCCGACCACAGGGCCACCGACGTGCTGGCGGCGCGGCACTAGAGCAGATTCGGTCTGACTGGCTTGTCGAGGCCGAGGCGGATTGCCCTTGACACAAGGCGCAAGCCCTCTTCCCCGACCCTTCTCCCGCAAAGCGGGAGAAGGGAGCAATTTGCATCCCTCTCCACTTGTGTGGAGAGGAAATGAGGGAGAGGACGGACGCGCAATAGCGAGCTATTGCAAGGAGGCGCAACGTCGTGCCGGGGCAAGGCGGCCGGCATCGGCAAGTCAGGTCAGGCCGAATCTGCTCTAACGCTATTTGCAGACGCCGCGCGACCACAGCGGCGCGATTCCCTGCGCCAGCAGCACGCCGGCCAGCGTGATCGCGCCGCCCGCCAGGTGATAGCCGTGCAGTTGCTCCGACAGCAGCACGATGGCGATCGCCGCGGTCAGCAGCGGCAGCAGGTTCATGTACATCGCCGCGCGCGCCGCGCCCAGCCCGGCCACGCCTTCCATCCACAGGAAGGCGGACACGATCGAGGCGGCGATGCCGGCGTACAGCACCAGCGGCAGGCTGGCGGCGGTGATTGGCGACGGCGGCGCCAGCCACCAGCCGGGCAGCAGCAGGACCACCGCCGCCAGCACCTGCACGTACAGCATCTGCCAGGTCGGCACCGGCATCGGCCATTTGCGCAGCAGCACGCCATAGGCGGCATAGGCCAGCGTCGCCAAGAGCATCAGGCCGTCGCCGAGGCCGATGCCGTGCCGCAGCAGCAGCGCCGGTTCGCCCTGGCCGATCAATAGCACCAGGCCAGCGAACGACAGCAGGCCGCCGCCGACGGTGGCCGCGGTCGGCGCCTCGTGCAGCAGCAGCCCCGACAGCAGCAGCGTCAAAAGCGGCATGGTGGAGGCGATGATGCCCATGTTGGTGGCCGAGGTGGTTTCGGCGGCGAAGTAGGCCAGGCTCTGGTACAGCACCATGCCCAATAGTGCGAGCGCCAAGAGGCGCGGCAGTTGCGGGCGGATCGCGGCGCGGTTGCGCCAGGCCGGGCGCAGCAGGAACGGCGTCATCACCGCCGCGGCCAGCAGCCAGCGATAGAACGAAATCGCGGCCGGCTCGATGACGCCGGCGGCCATCTTGCTGACCACGGTATTGCCGGCCCAGATCAGGATCGCCAGCAGGGCGAAGGCGGTGTATTTGAAGCGCGCGCTCACAGAGGGTCGGGTTGGCGCCCGGATGGGAAAGGCCGCATGGTAGCGCCAATCGGCGCACCGCGCGGGCCGGCCTTGTCTTACTATTCCGGGTGGCAACCCGCCAACACACTATTCGAAAGAGACGCCCATGTTCATGTTCCTGCCGTTCCTGATCGCGCTGTGCGCCGCCGTCGGCGTGCTGCGCGGCTGGCGCAGTGCCGCGCTAGCCTGCTGGTTGCTGCTGATGGTGGTCAGCGTGCTGTGGCTGCGCCACCATGCGACCGATCCGCTGAACCTGACCTTCTGAGGCCGCCATGCATTCCGCCATTACCCGTCCGCCGTCGTCGCGGCAAGACCTGGACGCCATGCTCAACCTGCTCGGCCTGGCCGGCATTTGCCTGAGCCTGGCGATCGCGTTCTACTACCAGCTGGCGTTGCGCGAGCTGCCGTGCCCGCTATGCCTGCTGCAGCGGGTCGGCATGATCGCGATCGGCTTCGGCTTCATGCTCAACCTGCGCTTCGGCGTGCGCAGCCTGCACTATGGCGTGGCGCTGTTCGGCTGCCTGCTGACCGGCGCGATTTCGTCGCGCCAGGTGCTGCTGCACATCGTGCCGGGCAGCGGCAGCTATGGTTCGGCGCTGTTCGGCATGCATTTCTACACGCTGGCGCTGCTGTCGGCGATCGCCGCGGCCGCCTATATCGCGCTGCTGCTGATGCTGCGGCGGCGGGACGGCGCACAGCCGTCCGGCGGCAGCGGCATCGGCCGCGCCTGCATGGTGGTGTTCGCGCTGCTGATCGCCGCCAACCTGGTATCGACCGTGCTCGAATGCGGCACCGGCCAATGCGAAGACGATCCGACCCACTACCTGTTGCTGGGGAAGTGAACACGGCGTAGCCGGAATCGGAACCGCCGTCGGAGCCGGACGCCGTGCACGGCGCTCCGGCTTTTTTTGCGGCCGCGTTCGGCAGGCGGACGCCGGACTTGCTACATTGATGCCGTGCCATTGGCATGAGAGGACATCCATGTGGAACAACACCGAACAGCGCTACAGCACCATGCTGATCGCGTTGCACTGGCTGATGCTGCTGCTGCTGGCGGCGGTCTACGCCTGCATCGAATTGCACGAATTTTTCCCGAAGGGCAGCGTCGCGCGCGACGCCTTGAAGACCTGGCATTTCATGCTCGGCCTGTCGGTGCTGCTGCTGGTTGGCCTGCGGCTGGCGCTGCGTGCCGTTGCCGGCCGGCCGCCGTCGATCCGCCCCAGCCCGCCGCTGTGGCAGGAGCGGCTGGCGCGCCTGATCCAGACGTTGCTGTACGCGCTGATGATCGGCATGCCGCTGGCCGGCTGGATGACGCTGAGCGCGGCCGGCAAGCCGGTGCCGTTCTTCGGCTGGGAGTGGCCGCCGCTGCTCGGACCCGACAAGGCGCTGGCGTCGCAGATCAAGGAGCTGCATGAATTCGCCGGCAACGCGGGCTACTGGCTGATCGGCCTGCACACGCTGGCGGCGCTGTTCCACCATTACTGGCGGCGCGACAACACGCTGGCGCTGATGGTGCCGGCGCTGCGTTCGCGCACCGGCGGGAGCGACTGATGGACAGGCAGTTTTCCCCCGCCTGCGAGCGCAACCGCGCGCCGATCCTGGAGCGGCTGCGGCCGTTGTTCGCCGATCGCCGGCGGGTGCTGGAAATCGGCAGCGGCACTGGCCAGCACGCGGTGCATTTCGGCGCCGCGCTGCCGCATCTGCAATGGCAGACCAGCGACCTGGAGCCGAACCACGCCAGCATCCGCGCCTGGCAGCAGGAGGCGCGGCTGTCCAACGTACTGCCGCCGCTGCTGCTGGACCTGCGCGCGCCCGACTGGCCGCACGCTGATTTCGACGCGGTTTTTACCGCCAACACCTGCCACATCATGGGCTGGGAAGAGGTCGAGCGCATGTTCTCCGGCGTCGGCCGCCTGCTGCCCGCCGGCGGCCTGTTCTGCGTGTACGGGCCGTTCAACTATGGCGGCCGCTTCACCAGCGCCAGCAATGCCGAATTCGACGCCGCGCTGCGCGCGCGCGACCCGCGCATGGGTCTGCGCGATGCCGAGGCGGTTGGCGAGCTGGCGGCTGCCGCCGGCCTGTTGCCGCAGGAAGATCATGCGATGCCGGCCAACAACCGGCTGCTGGTCTGGCGCTGCGCCGGATGATGCGGGAGTATGCGGTAAAAATGACCAGTGTACGCCCGGCGTAGAAGGTCTTGTCTGGGAGTATTTGTTGAGCGCTAGCGCATCAGCGCCAGCGCCGCCAGCACGAACAGCGCCAGCCACACGGTTTCGCCGACCAGCATCGCCACCGGCCGCCAGCCGAGCGAGGCCAGCGACTGGAACGACGTCTTGACGCCGAGCGCGGCGATCGCGGTCACCAGGCAGGCACGCGACGCGTGGCCGATCCAGTCGCCGGCCGGCGCCGGGATGAAGCCGAAGCTGTTGGCGATCACGAACCAGACGAAGCCGATCAAGAACACCGGCACCAGCGGCTGCGTCCGCACCTCGGTCTTGCCGACCCGGCTCTTGAACAGGATCGACAGCGCCAGCACCGCCGGCACCAGGCAGGCCACCCGCGTCAGCTTGACGAAGGTGGCGACGTCGCCGGTATGCGTCGAAATCATGTAGCCGGCGCCGACCACCTGCGCGACGTCGTGGATGGTGCCGCCGATGAAGATGCCGGCGGCGTCCGGATCGAGGCCGAGCAGCTTGACGATCAGCGGATAGACGATCATCGCCAAGGTCGACAGCGTGGTGACGCCGACCACGGTCAGCAGCGTGAATTTTTCGTTTTCCTTGCTCTGCGGCAGCACCGCCGCGATCGCCAGCGCCGCCGAGGCGCCGCAGATCGCCACCGAGCCGCCCGACAGTACGCCCTCGGCATGCGGCCGCC
>JBATWJ010000069.1:0-11729 GCA_049672545.1 Burkholderiaceae bacterium | reverse complement strand
GGCCAGCAGCATGGCCGCCAGCAGCGCCGGCAGCGGCCGGCGGCGCAGCGCGCGGATCATCGTGGAAAGAGTCATGGGCAGGTCATCGGCGGCCGCGCGGGCGGCGCGTCAGCAAAACGGCAATGGCAACGGAGAAGGCGGATTTCACGATGCTATGATACCCAAAGCGCGCGATCGTTCGGCCGCGCCCCGCCTTTGACGCCATCCCGATGACACCCGAAAACGCTCCCCTCCCAGCCGTGCTGACCCACTTCGACGCCGCCGGCGCCGCGCACATGGTCGACGTCGGCGCCAAGCAGGACACCCACCGCATCGCGCGCGCCGCCGGCAGCATCCGCATGCGGGCGGAAACGCTGGCGCTGATCCAGTCCGGCAGCGCCAGCAAGGGCGACGTGCTCGGTATCGCCCGCACCGCCGCCATCATGGCCGCCAAGCGCACCAGCGACCTGATCCCGCTGTGCCACCCGCTGCCGATCACGCGCGTGGCGGTCGACTTTGAACTGCAGGCCGAACCGCCGGCGGTACACTGCACCGCGCAGGTGGAAACCGTCGGCAAGACCGGCGTCGAGATGGAAGCGCTGACGGCGGTGCAGATCGGCCTGTTGACCGTCTACGACATGTGCAAGGCGGCCGACCGCGGCATGGTGATGACCGACGTGCGCGTGCTCGAAAAGCATGGCGGCAAGTCGGGCGACTGGACAGCGCCTTGACGGCGTTCCGATACCGGCCGGCACGAGCCGCGCCGACTCGGAGCCGCCAGCGGCTCGAAAACCAGAGCAATGCTGATCTGCGGCAAACCCGAATGCTTCTTGCTTGATCCTGCTCAAGACAAGTCATCCGGCTTCTGATCCTGACATTTCCTTCGCGGCGACGGCGCACTACGATGCACTTTCCAGCGCCCCGCCCTGCACGCTGTTTGCCGGGCAGGCGCTCGTCGACGATCAAAGGAGCGGATCATGAACAGTCAGGACAACAAGCAGCTGATCATGCGGGGCTACCAGTTATTCCAAGCCAAGGACATCCAACAATTGCTCACGCTGTTTGCGGATGACATCGAATGGATCGGCGCGGAATCGGAGCATATTCCCTTCTCGCATCCCTATCACGGCAGGGAACAGGTCGCGCAGTTTTTTGCCGACCTGGATCAGGCGCAGGAAGCCATTCGATTCGAACCCGAAACCTTTATTGCCGAGGCCGACAAGGTCGTCGTGACGGGCCAGTCCACATGGCTGGTAAAAGCGACCGGCGAGCGCTATGAGAGCCCCTGGGTTCATGTTTTTACCGTCCAGGACGGCAAGGTCACACGGCTACAGCAGTACGACGATACGGCGGCCGCGGAGGCCGCGTTCCGGCCATCGTCCGCTCCCCATACGCAGCAAGGGGCTCCGCTGCACCACTGATCGCTGACCGCCATCCCTTCGCCTGCCGGCCGCGCCGGCGAGCGGAGGCCGGCAACTCCCGAGCATTCATCCCTTCCTGCCACTGGCAGGAGCCGTCTTCGACAGCGCCACGCCGACGTCAGATTTGGGCAAGACTGCGCGACCGACGTAAAGCACGGCCGCTCCACGAATCGCCTGTGCTGCGCGATCGGTCCGGCACGGCCGGTCGCGCAATCCGGGTAGCGGATCGGCGCGGCTGGGCATCGAGGAGCCGGACGGCGGACTGGCATACTGCGCCGGGGTGCCAATCGGATATTGCGCTCCAGCAGGAGCGGCGCAGGGAAATCGCGGCATACTGAACGGCATCAATGGCAGGAACGGCAAGAGCCGTTACCATCGCCTCTGCACCCCGGATAGCCTGCCGGCCATCGCAACCGCTCCAACGACAAAGGCGCGCTCCCGGAGTATGCAATAAAAAAATCCTGTTCATACCCGCTACAAGCGGCCCACCATGCCAGTATATGATTCGGCGCGATACATGCCGGCAATCGCCGCATCCATTTTCGGTCCATTACAGCTACCAACCGTCTTCCCATATGTCCAATACTTCCGACAGTAAAGCCATCCTCGTCACCGGCGCCTGCGGCTACATCGGCTCGCACACCTGCATCGCGCTGGCCGAAGCCGGCTATGCGCCGATCGCACTGGACAACCTGTGCAACAGTTCGCGCACCGCGCTCGCGCGCGTCGGCCAGATCCTCGGCCGCGACATCCCGTTCTACCAGAACGACGTGCGCGACCGCGCGGCGCTCGACGCCATCCTGCGCGCGCACCCGGTCGCCGCGGTGATCCACTTCGCCGGCCTGAAGGCGGTCGGCGAATCGGTCGCCCAGCCGCTCGCCTACTTCGACAACAACGTCGCCGGCACGCTGGTGCTGCTGCAGGCGCTGGCCGACGCCGGCGTCAAGCGCTTCGTGTTCAGCTCGTCGGCTACCGTCTACGGCGATCCGGAAACGGTGCCGATCGCGGAAACCGCACGCCTGTCCACCACCAACCCCTACGGCCGCTCGAAGCTGATGGTGGAACAGGTACTGGGCGACCTCGCGCACTCCGACCCGGCGTGGGCGATCGGCATCCTGCGCTACTTCAACCCGGTCGGCGCGCATGAATCCGGCCTGATCGGCGAAGACCCGAACGGCACGCCGAACAACCTGATGCCCTACGTCGCCCAGGTCGCGGTCGGCCGCCTGCCGCAGCTGTCGGTGTTCGGCAGCGACTACCCGACCGCCGACGGCACCGGTGTGCGCGATTACGTGCACGTGATGGATTTGGCGCGCGGCCACGTCGCCGCGCTCGACCGCCTGTTTGCGGCCGGCGAAGGCTTCACCGTCAACCTCGGCACCGGCCGCGGCTACAGCGTGCTCGACATCGTGCGCGCCTTCGAAGCCGCCAGCGGCCGCAAAGTCCCGTACCGCATCGCCGCCCGCCGCCCCGGCGACATCGCCACCTGCTACGCCGATCCGTCGCTGGCGAAAGCGCTGCTGAACTGGGAAGCGCGGCTGGGACTGGAGGAAATGTGCGCCGATCATTGGCGCTGGCAGAAGGGGAATCCGTTGGGGTTCAAGGACGCGGCATAGCGGACCGGCCTCTGCCTTTTTCTGGCAAGAGTCCTACGTCCGAAAGGAAATTCATGGCAGCTGCAACTCACGCAGCTCCGGATAGCGTTCTGCGGTAAACCGGATTTGCTCCTTGATTTCCGCATACGCCTTTTCCCCCCAATGGCGCCGCATCACCTGGATTTGCCGTGCCGCTTCCTGCTGTTCGCCGTTCAAGGCCAGCGCCAGCGCATAGCGATATTGGGTAGCTGACCACGGGTAATACAGCGCCGCTTCCTTGACGATCCATAAATCCGCCGGCGACATGTGCGGCGTCGGTGTGATCCGAGCATCGTCGAGCAGTAAGCCAAGTTGGTCGAACAGATGGACCGCCGGCCGCTGATGCTCCGGCGGAGGCGTGCCAATGCGCAAAGCCTCGAAGCGCGCGACGCGGAAATCCTCTTCAACTTCCAGATACTCAACCACCGACCAAGCCAGCACGGCCGTCAGTACCGCGAGTACTGCTGCTACCGGCTTGGCCGATATCCGCAACAACGGTCTGGACCCAAGCGAAGCTTCCGTCACTCCGATCGCGAACATCGCCGGCACCAGAAAATAGGCATAGGCGAACGGATACTCCAGCATCGAATGCACCGCCAACGGCAGGACCACAGCCAGACCATACCAAGGCAGCAGATCGCCGGTGGCATGGACTCGTCGCCACAGCCAGATGCCGGTGACCAATACCAAGACGATGGTCAGCGGCACGCCCCACCACAAGACGGAATCCAGCAACAGGTTATGGCTGTAGGAAAAAGGCGCGCTAACGACGTAGCGATCCGCCACCGCATTGTGCGCCTGCGCCGTGGCATGAATGCCCCACCCCAGCCAGGGCTTCATTGCCACCGCTTCCAGCAGTTGCCGCCATACTTCGATACGCATGCTGGACGTGGTATTGAGCCTGGCCTGATCCTCCAGCAGCAGCGTATTGAGCAGATAAGGCCATGCCAGAAACAGCGCCAGACCGATACCAACACAGCCGATGCCTGCCCAGACCGGCGGAGAATTGCCAAGCTGACGCCGCTTCAGTAGCCACCAGCCGAGCAGTACCAGCAGGGATAGCATCCCGGTGCGCGATTCGGTAGTCGCAAGACCGACAAACAGAACAAACAGCAGCAGGCCGCCAGCGACAGCACCGAACCTTTTCGATTGATACAGGAATGCCACGCTGGCCACGCCCATGACCAACAGGGTGGCTAGATGATTGGGCTGCGCCAGATTGGCTCCCGGTCGGCGCAAATGGAAAGTTCGCAGGATCCATTCGGAAGATTCCCACAACCCGAAAATCTGCGCGAAGGAGATGATGGTGGACACCGCTCCCGCCACCAGGAGGATGGATGCCAGCACCCTCAAGGATGAAAAAGCATCGAAAAAACCAGAAGTTCGTTGGCGCGATCCCATCGAAAATCCCATCACGAGACAAACGATGCACAAGGCAACGTACAGGCAGAAGACTATTGCACCGCCCCAGAAAGGAATAAGGGCGGCGACCTTCTGAAACAGCGCAATCAAAGCAATACCGGCAAATGGAAGGACGGCGGGAGGAAGCGTGACGGCCCTTGCACCGGGAGCACGAACCACTCGGATCAGTCCGCTCCATGCAAAAATGAAAGCAGCCAAAAACGCAGCTGCTTCCGAATGCCAGCTGGCCCACGGAAGGGAATGGTTGGGTATCAGCCAACCAAGGAGCAATGTCCCGAAGGCAAGTAAAAAGAAGAAGTTGTTAAGCATAAAAAAACGCTCCTCGCGGAGCGTTTTTAGACTGTGAACCTAGCTTAGCCGCGGCAAGAGCCCGGCAGGTATTTTGCCGGCATGGGGTTTGTTCCACCCGGACCGCATTTCCAAGCGAACACAGCAGTACCCAAATCGCTAGCAACCGTCATGGGGTTACCATCGCTCTTCGTAGGCGTCAAATCAATAGTGGTGGCATCGATATCGCTCGCGATGCCTTGAGCCGTTACGGTTACAACTCCGTCGTCGCTGGTAGCTACGGAAGTCACATACTTAGAGGCCCCGCCGGTGCCACTCGCTTCACATCCCCAGTTATTTGCACCAATACTGGCCCCACTCGACGCGCTCTGATACACCTCGGTGATCGTGGTACGGCACGCAGATGCCGCCAAGATAACTTCCGAAACCTTCGCGCGCTTGGTGTAATCCTGATACGCCGGCAGCGCCACCGCGGCCAGAATGCCGATGATCGCCACCACGATCATCAATTCGATCAGCGTGAAGCCGCGTTGCGCGGACCGCATCATTTTCATTTGCTTCATTTTGCTTCCTCCATGAGTGTTTAGGCATCCGCCGCTTTCTTTAGAGCAATGGCCGTGCCAGGCGGCAATCATGTTCAATTGTCAGAAAAATGTCAAAGATTGTGAAATTTTGGAGACCCGGTCCGAAGCCAAACTGACAATTTCTGTCACTTTGATAAAAAATGGTCGCTTTCCGGCATTGGGCCTGGCCTGTATCGGCTATTCCGTGTCGAACATCAGCTGGACCGCCCCGAGCGCAACGATGTCGCCTGGCTGCAACGGCAGCAAATCCGTGCCGACGGGGCGGCCGTTCAACGACAGCGGCGCGTCGGCATCGGTACGGCGCAGGCTGTGACCGCCGGCGTGTTCCAGGATGGCGGCGACCTGGCGGCCGGAGCGGCTCAGACGGATCAGTGGGCGATCGAGGAATAGTTCGCGGCCGGCGGCGGCGCCGGTCACGACCTTCAGGCGCGCGCGCGGGCGTGGCGCCTGGGCGCTGGCCGCCGGCGCATGGTAGCGCAGCGTGTATCTGGCCAGTTCGATGACATCGCCGCCCTGCAGAAAATGTTTTTTGACCGGCTGGCCGTTGACCAGCGTGCCGTTGGTGCTGTTCAGGTCTTCCAGGAAGGAATCGGCACCGAGCGTGACGATGACTGCATGCTCGCCGCTGATCGCCGGGTGGTCGAGCACCAGGTCGTTGTGCAGGCGGCGGCCGATGGAAAGCCGCTCGCGCGTCAGCGGCAGTCGCTGCACGACGGTGTGGCCACGGCTCACCGTGAGGCTGGCGCTGTCCTTGTCGATGGCCATCACCGGATCCGTTCTGCGAGTCGACCCAGCAGGCCGGCGCGTGTCGGGGCGGTCGGCCCGGAGCAAACGCGCGCCAGGATGACCGAGATGTTGTCGCGCCCTCCGTAGTCGTTGGCGCGCTGGACCAGCGCGGCGGCGGCCTGCTGCAGGTTGCTGCCGGCGGCCAGCGCCAATTCGACGATCTCCGGTTCCGGCAGCAGGTCCGACAGCCCGTCCGAGCACAGCAGATAGAGGTCGCCGGCGGCGATGCGGTGTTCGTGGAGCTCTACTTCGAGCGCCGGGTCGATGCCGACTGCGCGCGTGACCAGGTTCTTATGTTCGGCGATGCGCGCTTCCTCGGGGCTGATCAGGCCGGCGTCGAGTTGCTCCTGCAGCAGCGAGTGGTCGCGCGTCAATTGCAGGATGGCGCCGTCGCGCAGCCGGTAGGCGCGCGAATCGCCGGCATGGGCGATGACGACCCGTTCGTGATGAAACAATGCGGCGACGATGGTGGTGCCCATGCCGGCATATTCCGGCCGGCGGCGGGCGGTGTTCAGGATGGCGCTGTTGGCGAGTTCGATCGCGCCACCCAGCAGTTGCTGCATCGCACTGGCACGCGGCAGCCGGTGCCAGCGGCGGCGCAGGCGGTTTTCGATGGTCTGGCGAATGACGTCGACAGCGATGCCGCTGGCCACTTCGCCGGCCGAATAGCCGCCCATGCCGTCGGCCAGCACCGCCAAGCCGTATTCGGCGCTGACGGCGACGCGGTCTTCATTTTGCTCGCGCAGCAGGCCGGTGTCGGACAGGGCCGCGAATTCGAGTTCGGGAGAGGCGGGAGCAGGCACGTCGCTTCAGACAAGACGGGTGGATCACGCTCCCGATTGTAGTGCAGCCAGTCCGCTGGAGCAGAGCCGGTCCAGTTGGCTGGCCGAGGCCGGGCGGATTGCCTTCGGCACAGGGGCGGCCGGCATCGGCAAGTCAGGCCAGGTAATTGCTCTAATGTTCCGCCGCCTTTCTTGCACGCCAGGAACCGACCACCACCACCAGGGTGGCACCGACCAGCGCCGGAATGCTGAATTGCAAGCCGGTGCCGGGCAGCACGAACTGGGACGGTGGCAACCACGGACTGAGGCCGGCGTCGGAAAAAATCATGCCGCCGGCCAGATAGCCGAGCAGCGCCGCACCGAAGGTGACGATCACCGGAAAAAGCGTCATCAGCTTCAGCACCAGCGTGCTGCCCCAGATGATGATCGGGATACTGACCAGGATGCCGAACACCACCAGCAGCATCTGGTGTTCGCCGGCCGCGTGCGAAGCGGCGCTGGCGACGGCGATCACGTTGTCGATGCTCATCGCCAGGTCGGCGACGACGATGGTCTTGATGGCACTCAGCAGGCGGTCGTTGGCGGCGATGTCGCCATGGTCGCCGCCGCTGTCGGCCAGCAGCTTGATGCCGATCCACAGCAGCAGCAGGCCGCCCGCCAGCTTGATGTATGGCATTTCCAGCAGCGTGACGGCGAAGGCGATCAGCAGCACGCGGATCGCGATGGCGCCGGCGGTGCCCCACAGCACGCCACGCAGGCGCAGATGCGGCGGCAGATTGCGACAGGCAAGCGCGATGACGATCGCATTGTCGCCGCCGAGCAAGATGTCGATCAGGATGATCTGACCGACCGCGATCCAGTTCAGCGCCAGCAGGAAATCCATCGTGGGTCTTCGAAAAAGGAAAGCCGCAATGCATTATGGAGAGCCTGGGCTCTCCATAAACGGCACGGCCGCAATCGGCCGCATATTCATCCGCTCTGCCCGCCCTGCCCGGCCGCCGCCATAGTGCTTGCGGGGCCGCGGCATGGCGCCATGCTATCCGATGCCGCCCGGGACGTCGGGGAGCGCATGCATTCCCGCCAACGCGGGAACGGCAGGGCAGCGACGGCCGGTTACAGCGCGGCCTTCAGCAGGCGCCCCATTTCGGACGGATTGCGGGTCACCGTGATGCCGCAGGCCTGCATGATTTCCAGCTTGGCTTCGGCGGTGTCGGCGCCGCCCGAGATCAGCGCGCCGGCGTGGCCCATGCGCTTGCCCGGCGGCGCGGTGACGCCGGCGATGAAACCGATCACCGGCTTTTTCATGTTGTCCTTGATCCAGTAGGCGGCGTTGGCTTCGTCCGGGCCGCCGATCTCGCCGATCATGATGACGGCATCGGTGTCGGGATCGTCGTTGAACATCTTCATGATGTCGATGTGCTTCAGGCCGTTGATCGGATCGCCGCCGATGCCGACCGCCGACGACTGGCCGAGCCCGAGCGCGGTCAGCTGGCCGACCGCTTCATAGGTCAAGGTGCCCGAGCGCGAGACCACGCCGATGCGGCCCTTCTTGTGGATGTGGCCAGGCATGATGCCGATCTTGATTTCGTCCGGCGTGATCAGGCCGGGGCAGTTTGGCCCCAGCAACAGGGTCTTGCTGCCGGCCTTTTTCATCTTGTCCTTGACTTCCAGCATGTCGCGCACCGGGATGCCCTCGGTGATGCAGATCGCCAAGTCCAGTTCGGCTTCGACCGCTTCCCAGATCGCGGCGGCGGCGCCGGCCGGCGGCACGTAGATCACGGAAACGGTGGCGCCGGTCTGCTTTTTGGCGTCGGCGACCGAGCCGAAGATCGGGATGCCTTCGAAGTCCTCGCCGGCCTTTTTGGGATTGACGCCGGCCACGAAACAGTTTTTGCCGTTGGCATAGTCGCGGCACATGCGGGTGTGGAACTGGCCGGTCTTGCCGGTGATGCCCTGGGTGATGACCTTGGTGTCTTTGTTGATCAGGATGCTCATGTAATCTTTCCTTTTATGCTGTCTGTTGGTTGTCGTTCCCGCAGGTTTAGGCGGGAACCCAGCGTCTTATGCCGTTAAGTCGAGGTATAAATCATTCCAATACGGATTGGCCGCTTCGATCAATCGGATTTTCCAGCTCCGCTTCCATCCCTTGATCTGCTTTTCGCGGGGAATCGCCGATTCGATGTGTTCGTGTTGCTCAAACCATACCAATTGAGCGACCCCGTGCTGCTTGGTAAACCCTTCGACAAATTTATTCCTGTGCTCCCAGACACGCCGGGCCAGATCAGAAGTCACGCCGACATATAGCGTGCCATTGCGCCGGCTCGCCAGCAGGTCCACGTAATAAAGTTTGTCCATCTGCAGGACGACACTGGGTTCCCGCCTAAACCCGCGGGAACGACAGGCTTCATTACTTCCCGTTGGCCGCGGCCACTACCGATTTGGCCGCCTCTTCCATCGTGTCGGCCGAGATGATCGGCAGGCCGGATTCCGCCAGCAGCTTCTTGCCGATGTCTTCGTTGGTGCCCTTCATGCGCACCACCAGAGGCACCTTCAGCGACACCGCCTTGGAGGCGGCGATCACGCCTTCGGCAATCACGTCGCAGCGCATGATGCCGCCGAAGATGTTGACCAGGATTGCCTTCAGGCCCGGGTTCTTCAGCATGATCTTGAACGCTTCGGTCACCTTCTCGGTGGTGGCGCCGCCGCCAACGTCGAGGAAGTTGGCCGGCTCGCCGCCGAACAGCTTGATGGTGTCCATGGTCGCCATCGCCAGGCCGGCGCCGTTGACCAGGCAGCCGATGTTGCCGTCGAGCGAGATATAGGCGAGATCGAACTTGGACGCTTCGACTTCGGCCGGATCTTCTTCATCCAGGTCGCGGTAGGCGACGATTTCCGGGTGGCGGAACAGCGCATTGGAATCGAAATTGAACTTGGCGTCGAGCGCGATGACCTTGCCGGCCCCGGTCAGGATCAGCGGATTGATTTCGGCCAGCGAGGCGTCGGTTTCCCAGTATGCCTTGTACAGCCCCTGCAGCAGCACGCGGGCTTCCGCCAGCGAGGCGGACGGTACGCCGATCTTGGCGGCGATCGCTTCGGCGTCGGCGTCGGTCAGGCCGGTGGCCGGGTCGATTTCCACCTTGTGGATCAGCTCCGGATGCTTGTCGGCCACTTCCTCGATGTCCATGCCGCCTTCGGAGGACGCCATCAGCACCACGCGCTGGCTGACGCGGTCGGTGACCATCGACACGTACAGTTCCTTCTTGATGTCGGCGCCTTCCTCGATCAACAGGCGCCGCACCTTCTGGCCTTCGGGGCCGGTCTGATGCGTGACCAGCTGCATGCCGAGGATCTGCTTGGCATACTCGCGCACCTGGTCGAGCGACTTGGCGACCTTGACGCCGCCGCCCTTGCCGCGGCCGCCGGCGTGGATCTGGGCCTTCACCACCCAGACCGGGCCGCCCAGCTGTTCGGCCGCCTTGACGGCGTCGTCGACGCTGTTGCAAGGGATGCCGCGCGGCACCGTCACTCCGAATTTGCGGAGAATTTCCTTGCCCTGATACTCATGGATTTTCATGCGAGCTTCCCTTCTGACGCTTTATGGATAAAAACTGCGGGTAAAAATGCAAAGGATGGCGGCCGCTGGATCAGTCGCCTTCCGTCTCGGCGGCCGCGACCGCCCAGCGCGGGTAGTAGCGTGCGACCGCCTCGCCGTCGGTGCGCAGCGCGTGGCAGCGGTCGAGCTGAAACGGGCGCTGCGTCTGGCCGTCGTGGCCGGCACCTTCGCTGGTATCGAACACGTCGCCGGCGAAGGCCTGGATCGCCGCTGTCGGCAGCACCTGCGCCAGTTCGGTCAGGTGGGTGCAGCCCAGCGTGCCGCCAAGCCGTTCCTTCAGCTGCTGCCGAAAGCCCTTCAGCAGATTGACGCCGACCAGCCGGCCATAGGCAGGACCGATGGTGTCGCAAAAACCTGGATAGGGAACGGCGTCGGAGGCCGCCTCGGCGGCGACCACATTCAGTTGTGTGTCGATGGTCAGTCGCAACCACAGATCGTGCACCGGCGTATTGGCCGGGCGCAGGCCGGCGGCCAGCCGGATGTCGCGGGTCTTGATGTCGGTGATGCGCGCCTCGATGTCCCAGAGTCCGTCCGCGCGGGCGTAGGCGGCGACCTGGATGGCGCGAGTGTGCTTCAGCGTGCGGGCAGCGGGTGGCGATAAAGGCATAAAGACCGATGCCGGCGAAGGTCGGCAATAACAGTGATTGCCGCATTTGCGTGTCGCTGCCGCAGCTTCTACGGCAGCAGCCGCTCATGCGGCGCTGCAAAAAAACCGTAAAAGTGTAGCACAGCAGGGAACAGGCTTGTCATGCAGCGGCTGGGAACGAGGAGCGGGACGGGTTGGCGCCATGCCGCCCTGACGGCCGCGGGATGGTGCTCTTTCATGCAGATACTCCCAAGCATGACAGCTTATAGCGGAGCATTTATCTCCCGATTTAATGCATACCCCTCAATTCCGCCTATGTCTTCCGCTCCGATCGCTTCTCTGCAAGCGGGAATGCAGGGATGCCCGCTTGCGCCGGAAAGGCGGGCAAAAGGAGGCCGGAAACGCCAGCCTGGTCCCAGAAAAGTGAATGCGGCCCGTGGTGAAATGCCGGCCGGCGCAACAGCCGTGGCAGCCCGCTAGTTGCTGCCGTCTGCTTCGCCGTCTTCATCGGTGCCGCCGCGCATCGCTTCGCGGATCGCGCGCTGCGAAAAGCCGCGCTGCAGCAGGAAGCGAATCTGTTTGGCGCGCTCGGCGGCGTCGGCCGGCGGGCGGGCGAACTTGCGCTGCCACACCG
>JBATWJ010000068.1:0-4384 GCA_049672545.1 Burkholderiaceae bacterium | reverse complement strand
CGGCAGCAAAAAAGCCGCCGCGGCGGCTGCCGGGCGGCTTGGCTGGCGGCGGTCGCCGGCTGATGCCGGACGCCGTGTCAGTGGATGATCTTGGCGAGGAAATCGCGCGCGCGGTCGGAGCGGGGTGCGCCGAAGAAATCTTCCTTGGTGCAGTCTTCGACGATCTTGCCCTGGTCCATGAACACGACGCGGTTGGCGACCTTCTTGGCGAAGCCCATTTCGTGCGTGACCACCATCATCGTCATGCCGTCCTGCGCCAAGCCGACCATCACGTCCAGCACTTCATTGATCATTTCCGGATCGAGCGCCGAAGTCGGCTCGTCGAACAGCATCGCGATCGGGTCCATCGACAGCGCGCGCGCGATCGCCACGCGCTGCTGCTGGCCGCCCGACAGTTGGCCGGGGAACTTGTCTTTTTGCGCGATCAGGCCGACCCGATCGAGGTATTTCAAGCCCTTTTCGGTGGCTTCTTCCTTGCTGCGGCCGAGCACCTTGATCTGGCCGATGGTCAGGTTTTCGCGGATCGACAGGTGCGGGAACAGTTCGAAGTTCTGGAACACCATGCCGATGCGCGCGCGCAGTTTCGACAGGTTGGTCTTGGGATCGCCGACCGAGATGCCATCGACGATGATCTCGCCCTTCTGGAACGGCTCGAGGCCGTTGACGGTCTTGATCAGCGTCGACTTGCCGGAGCCGGACGGACCACAGACCACCACCACGTCGCCCTTGGCGACGCGGGTGCTGCAGTCGGTCAGGACCTGGAAGTTGCCATACCACTTGCTGACGTTCTTGAGTTCAATCATGTTGTGCTCCTGATTCTGAAATCCGTGTGTTGTTGCGGGCCGGGCCGGCCTAGCGAATGATGGCAACGCGCTGCTGCAGTCGCTTGACCAGCTGCGACAGCGCATAGCAGATCACGAAATAGACGACCGCCACGAACAGGTACATTTCGACCAGGCGGCCGTCGCGCTGCGCGATCTTGGACGCGGCGCCGACGAAGTCGGTGATCGACAGCACGTATACCAGCGACACGTCCTGGAACAGCACGATGGTCTGCGTCAGCAGCACCGGGATCATGTTGCGGAAGGCCTGCGGCAGGATCACGTGGCCCATCACCTGCCAGTAGCTCATGCCGAGTGCCTGGCCGGCGGCGACCTGGCCGCGCGGAATCGACTGGATGCCGGAGCGCATGATCTCGCAGTAGTAGGCCGCCTCGAACAGCGTGAACGTGATCAGCGACGAGGTGAACGCGCCGACCTGGATCGGTACCGGCGAACCGACGATCCAGGCGCCGATGTACGGCACCAGGAAATAGAACCAGAAGATCACCATGATCAGCGGGATCGAGCGGATCAGGTTGACGTAACCGGTCGCCGCCAGGTAGACCGGCTTGATCGACGACAGCCGCATCATCGCCAGCAGCGTGCCGAGCAGGATGCCGCCGACCATCGAGAACAGCGTCAGCTTCAGCGTGAAGGTCATGCCGGTCATGAACAGGTATTGCCATGACCGCGCGATGACGTCGAAATCGAAATTGCCGAACATGATCAGTGCCCTCCCGTTTTGGCCTTGCCGCCGGTAATGAAGCCGGGCACGGCAGTGACGCGCTCGATCCAGTTCGAGACCATGATGCCGATCACCGAGATGACGATGTAGAGGATGGTGGAAGCGGTGAATGCCTCGAAGATCTGGAACGAGAATTCCGCCATCGAGCGGGTGGCGGCGGTCAGTTCCAGCAGGCCGATCGTCAGCGCCACCGAGCTGTTCTTGATGATCGCCGCGAATTCATTGGTCAGCGCCGGGATGATGATGCGAAACGCCATCGGCAGCAGCACGAAGCGGTAAGTCTGCGGCAGCGTCAGCCCGAGCGCGACGCCGGCCATCTTCTGGCCGCGCGACAGCGCGTTGATGCCGGCCGAGACCTGCACCGCGACGCGTGCCGAGGTGAAAAAGCCGAGCGCGATCACGGCGGTGATGAAGGATGCATTCGGCATCGACTTCAACCAGTTGCCGGCGGCGGTCGGCAGCAGTTCCGGCAGCACGAAGTACCAGAGGAACATCTGCACCAGCAGCGGGATGTTGCGAAACAGTTCGACGTAGGCGTTGCCGAAGCGCACCACCCAGCGGTTCGGCGCGGTGCGCAGCGTGCCGATGATCGCGCCCAGCACCAGCGCCATGATCCAGGCCGTGATCGCGGTCGCCAGCGTCCACTCCAGCCCCATCAGCAGCGCGTCCATGTAGGTACCGGAGCCGTCCGGGGAGTTTTCCCAAAAGATGCGCCAGTTCCAGTTGTAATTCATGATGCCCTCGTTTTCTTTTGTCGCTATTCGTTGTCCGTCGTCGGGGAATGCATGGGGCTGGGATGGTGCGTTGCAATAAAATGCCCCGTTCAAACAAAACGGGAGGCTTGCGCCCCCCGTTTCATTACCATCGAGCCAGTCTGATTACTTCTTGCCCGATTCCTGCTGCGCGGCCGGGACTACCGCGTAGTCGGCCGGATCGCCGGAGTCGGTCGGGTTGGCGAACGCCTTCTTCAGTTCCGCGCTCATCGGCACGTTCAGGTTGATGCCCTTCGGCGGGATCGGCGACTGGAACCACTTGGCGTAGATCTTGTTGATCTCATCCGACTTGTAGACCGCGGACAGCGCGTCGTCAACCACCTTCTTGAACTCCGGATCGTCGCGGCGCAGGATGATGCCGTACGGTTCCACCGACAGCGCCTCGCTGGTGATCGCGTAGTCCGACGGCGACTTCGAGCTGGCGGCCAGCGAAGCCAGCAGGATGTCGTCCATCGCGAACGCGACCGCGCGGCCGGTTTCGACCATCAGGAAGGCTTCGGCGTGATCCTTGGCGGTCAGGATGTGCATGCCGAGGTTGCGTTCGCCGTTCAGCGCCGTGATCTGCTTCAGGTTCGAGGTGCCGGAGGTGGAAACGATGGTCTTGCCCTTCATGTCGGCCAGCGACTTGATGTTGGACGACTTCTTGGCCAGCAGACGGTTGGCGGTGACGAACATGGTCGGCGCGAACGACACCTGCTTCTGGCGTTCCAGGTTGTTGGTGGCGGAGCCGCACGACATATCGATGGTGCCGTTGGCGATCAGCGGGATGCGGGTGGCGGAGGTGACCGGCACCATCTTGATGTTCAGCGCGGTCAGGCCGAGCTTCTTCTGGATCGCGTTGGCCGCCTTCATGCACAGGTCGATCGAATAACCCTGATACGACTGCTTGTCATCAAGGTAGGAAAACGGAATCGACGAATCGCGCACCCCCAGGGTCAGCGTGCCGGTATCCTTCACCTTCTTCAGGGTACCGGTCAGGTCTTGCGCGTAGGCTGCGGTAGCCAGAACGCCGGTGCTGATCAGGACGGCGAGGAATTTGGTTAGTTTCATGATGTCTCCCAGAAAAAAAGTTTGGCAAGTGTATCAAAAGTAGTAGTTTGAAATGCCTTTTTAGCTTCTACCATTGAGGCGAACGGGACAACGCGGTAATTCTCCTCCATAGTCGGGTCAATATAAAGCACTGCCGCCTCAATCACCAACCTTGTCGGTCGGAAAGCGCAAGGTATCCCGCAGCAGGAAGCTCATCGGCATGTTCATGTTCATCATGCTCTTGGACGGCAGCGGCGCGCGGAACCATTTGTCGTACAGCCTGACGAACTCGCCGTCGCCGATGATGCGCGCCATTTCGCGGTCGACCACCGCCTTGAAGGCCGGGTCGGCGCGCCGCAGCATGATCGCGTACGGTTCGGCCGACAGCGGGTCGCCGACGATCGCGAACGCCGCAGGCTCCCTGGCACTGGCGCGCAGCCCGTACAGCAGCACGTCGTCCATCGGGAACGCTTCCGCCTGCCCCTGCGCCACCATCGCGAACGAGTCGTCGTGGTCGCGCCCTTCCAGCAGATGCAGGTTCAGCGCGCGCACCTTGTCGCGCTCGGTCAACAGCTTGACGGTGGTGGTGCCGCGGGTAGTCACCACCCGGCGGCCGCGCAGGTCGGCCCAGTTGCGGATGCCGGAATCGGCGCGCACCGCCATCCGTACCGCGGCGATGAAGTGCGGGATGGTAAACGCCACCAGCTTGCGGCGTTCGGCGTTGTTGGTGGTCGAGCCGCATTCGAGATCGGCGCGGCCGTCGGCGACCGCCTCGATCCGGTTGGCGGAGGTGACCGGCAGGTAGTTGATCTTCAGCTGCGGCAGCTGCAGTTCGCGCCGCACCGCCTCCGCCAGCTTCAGGCACAGGTCGACCGCATAGCCGGCCGGCTTGCCGTCCTGGTCGACGAACGAAAACGGGATCGATGCCTCGCGGTGCGCGATCGTGATCGCGCGGGCGTCGCGGATCTTCGCCAGCGTGCCGCCGGCGTCGGCGGCGATCGCCTGCGCACCAGGCC
>JBATWJ010000067.1:0-6219 GCA_049672545.1 Burkholderiaceae bacterium | reverse complement strand
CCGCGTACGAGATCTGGCCTTCCAGGTAGAACTGTTCCTGGCCGCCGACCGTCAGCCGGCCCTCGACATGATGCGGCGCCGACTTGAAGGCGGCGCGGAAATCGCCACGCGCCAGCTTCAGCGGCGGCAGCACGTAGGACTCGGCTTCGCGCGCGGCGCGCGGCGTCAGCACTGCCGGCAATTCCTCGTAATCGACCCGCGCCAGCCGCGCGGCGCGGCGCGCCTGGTCGTGGCTGTCGGCCACCACCACGAAGATCGGCTGGCCGACGTACTGCACCAGGCCGTCGGCCAGGATCGGATCGTCGTGCAGGATCGGGCCGCAGTCGTTGACGCCGGGGATGTCCCCTGCGGTCAGCACCAGCTGCACACCCGGCGCGGCGCGCACGGCATCCAGATCAATCGCGCGGATCTTCGCGTGCGCCTTGGCCGACAGCCCGAGTGCCGCATGCAGCGTGCCCTGCAATTCCGGCAGGTCGTCGGTGTACAGTGCTTCGCCAGCCACGTGCAGCGCCGCCGATTCGTGCGGATGCGAGCGGCCGACTTCGGCCCAGGCGTCGAGCCGGACGGGAGCTGCCAGGTCTTCGGTTTGCGTGTTCATGATGCGGCTCCTTCAGATACAGGCGAAGGCATTGACGTCGGCATTCGCCAGCGGCGCGTCGGCCCGGGTTTCCAGCCAGAAGCGGCGCAGCAGGTTTTGCGCCGCCTTCATGCGGTAGGCGGACGAGGCGCGCATGTCGGACAGCGGCTGGTAGTCTTCGGCCAGCGCTGCTGCCGCCGCCTCCGCGGTTGCCTCGTTCCACGGCCGGCCTTCGATCGCCGCCTCGGCCTGCGGTGCGCGCTTCGGCGTGGCAGCCATACCGCCGAAGGCGATGCGCGCATGCTTCACCGTATCGCCGTCGCGCACGAACGCAAACGCCGCGCATACCGCCGAGATGTCCTGGTCGAAGCGCTTGGCCAGCTTGTAGGTGCGGAACTGGAGATCGGGCTGTGGCAGTGGCACGCGCAGCGCCTTGACCACTTCGTCGGCGCGCAGGTCCTTCTTCTGGTACGCCAGGTACAGGTTTTCCAGCGGCAGGATGCGCTGGCCGGCGGTGCCATGCAGCACCACCTCGGCGCCGAGCGCGATCAGCCACGGCATCGAATCGCCGATCGGCGAGCCGTTGGCGACGTTGCCGCCGAGCGTGCCGGCATGGCGGATCGGCAGCGACGCGAAACGCTGGCGCATTTCGCCCAATTGCTCCGGATAGTGCGCGCATAGCGCGTTGTACGCCTCTTCCAGCGACACCGCGGCGCCGATTTCCAGCATGCCGTCGGTCTCGGCGACGGTGTGCAATTCCGCCACCTGGCCGACGTAGATGATGTCGCCGAGGTCGCGCATCTGTTTGGTCACCCACAGCCCGACGTCGGTCGAGCCGGCCAGCAGCACCGCCTGCGGATGCGCCTGGCGCAGCGCCACCAGCTGCGCCAGCGTGCGCGGCGCATGGAAGCTGCGGCCTTCATGTGTGTAGCTGAAAGTGTCGCCGCGCTGCAATTCGGCCAGCGGCGCGGCGACCGTCTCGCGCTCGAACGCGACCGGCGGCAGTTCGCCCATGCGGGCGGCGGCGTCGATGATCGGGCGGTAGCCGGTGCAGCGGCACAGGTTGCCGGACAGCGCATCGTCGATCTCCTTGCGTGCCGGCGCGCCGGCGCGGCCTTCGTGCTCCAGGTACAGGCCCCATAGCGACATCACGAAGCCGGGCGTGCAGAAGCCGCATTGCGACCCATGGCATTCGACCAGCGCCTGCTGCACCGGATGCAGCGCGCCGTCCGGCTGCTTCAGATCCTCGACCGTGAACAGGGCCTTGCCGTCCAGCGTCGGCAGCAGCTGGATGCAGGAATTGACGGTCTTCATTTCCAGCTTGCCGTCGCGCAGCTCGCCGACCATCACGGTGCAGGCGCCGCAGTCACCCTCGGCGCAGCCTTCCTTGGTGCCGGTGCAGTGGCGGTCTTCGCGCAGGTGCTGGAGGACGGTGCGGGTGGGAGGAACCCCTTCCACTTGCTGCACGGCGCCGCGAAAGTAGAAGCGGATCGGGTCGGACATCATGCCTCCATATCGTTCTGGTATACCAGACAGATTAGCACCTGTGCCATATCCGGGTATATGCAAAAAGCCATAATCGCCATGCCTTGAGGCCATGTTGCAAGGAGGCCCGCGAGGCGGGCCGGCGGGCGGCGGGAAAGAGCGGATGGCGAAAAAAAAACGGCGCCCGCGGGCGCCGTTGTCGGGTGCGGGCGCGGCTTAGAAGCGGTGGCGGATGCCGACGCCGAAGCTGTTGCCGCTGGGCTGGTCGGTGATCCGGTCGTTCATGTAGATCGCGTAGACGTCGGTGCGCTTGGACAGATTGTAGTCGTATCCGATCGACGCCGTGCTGCGCTTGCGGTCGGTGCCAGCCACGTCATGCTTGGTCTGGGCGTAGGCGGCCAGGATCTTGCCCTGGCCGGCCGGTGCGCTCAAGCCGAGCGACCAAGTCTTGTAGTCCTGGTCGACCGTGCCGGAAACATCATGGTCGACCGAAGCCTTCTGGTAGGTAGCGAACAGCTTGACGACATTGAGGTCGTAGCCGCCGCCGACGAACCAGGTCTTCGAGCGGTTCTGTACCGCCGGTTGCGGATTGGTCATCTGTGCATTCTCGTAGAACGCGGTCAGCGACAGCGGGCCGTTGAAGTAGAGCAGGTTGCCGCCGAAGTTGTTCTTGCCGGTGGACCCGGCCTGCTCGCCGAACTGATAGTGCAGGTTGGCGGTCAGGCCGCCGATTGCCGGCGTGGTGTAGATGATTTCATTGCTCCAGCCGGTGTCGGCGGCGATGGTGCTGCCCCAGCCGGAGGTGTTGCCTGGACGGAAAGCCAACGGCACGTCCATGTGCAGGATCAGCGGCGAGAACGAGAACGAATCGCCGAACGGATTGAACAGGATCGACGGCAGGAAGTTCGGCGCCAGGCCGCGGCCCAG
Source organism: Burkholderiaceae bacterium (assembly GCA_049672545.1). Lineage (GTDB taxonomy): Bacteria > Pseudomonadota > Gammaproteobacteria > Burkholderiales > Burkholderiaceae_D > DATJCV01. The sequence continues at coordinate 3,230 of JBATWJ010000067.1, read as the reverse complement.
CGTGACGGTGCCGAAGCCGCCGGACAGGCCGATGTTGGCGTCGCGCGAGAACAGCGTGTCGCCGAAGAAGCGGCCTTGGGTGCCGGTATCGGCCTGGAAGAAGGTGGTCAGCGCAAAATTCGCCTTCAGGCCGCCGCCCAGATCTTCGCTGCCCTTGAAACCCATCCACGAGGTGGTCATGCCACCGCTGTTGACGGACGCAGTGCTGCTCGGATCGCCGGCCATCCGGACCGAGCCGGCGTAGGCGTCGACCAGGCCGCTGACGGTCACGCTGGTCTGGGCCAGCGCCGGCGCGGCGCAAGCACCGGCGAGCGCTGTGGCCAGCAGCAATTGTTTGAGGCGGGGGCGGGCGTGGGGCATGTCGTCTCCTAAGGTACGAATGGGTGGGCCGGGCTTCCGGCAAGGAAAGGTGATGTTCTGGAATGCTTGCCGCAGCGCTTGAATCATGCGGCAACCGGCGCTTTGCCGATGTTTCCCGCTGAGCATACGGGTTATATGAAAGGAAATATAACCACGGTGATTATTTCCGAAAGGCATTATTGTGCAACGGCGCGCGCCGGCGACAAAGTCCTTTTTGCGGTTCGGCGCTATGATCCGGCTTTTTGGAGACAGCGATGCGATCGACCAAGGCCAGCGCCGCGCTGGAGCGCCTGAAGCGCCGCAGCGGCGAGCCGCGCTATTCGATGGTGCGCACCGCCGACGAGCGCTTTTACCTGGTGCTGAAGGAAGGGCCGGCCCCGGCCCGGCTGTGCGAGCCGCTGCCGCTGGACGAATTCGTCGCCTTCGTCAACGGCTACGGTCCGCAGGACGCGCCGCGGCGGGTCACCAAGAATGATCTGGCGTTCGAGCGCCAGCTGCGGAAGAAATAGCTGGCGGCCGCTTGAGGTCAGTCCCGTCATTCCGGTGTGCGCCGGAATGACGGGCTTATATATGGTGCGGGCCACCTCAGGCGGCGACGAACGGGTGTTTCTCGCGCCAGTGCTCGGCGATGTCGATGCGGCGCGTGATCCAGACGCCGTCGTGGCCCTGCACATAGTCGAGGAAGCGCGCCAGCGCGGCCGCGCGCGCCGGCCGGCCGGCGATACGGCAGTGCAGGCCGACCGACAGCATCTTCGGCGCGTTCAGGCCGGCCGGATCGCCTTCGCGGTACAGCACGTCGAACGCATCCTTCAGGTAATCGAAGAACTGGCTGCCGGAATTGAAGCCCTGGGCGGCGGCGAAGCGCATGTCGTTGGTGTCCAGCGTGTACGGCACCACCAGCTGCGGCACCCGGCGCGGCTGGCCGTCGGGGCCGGTGATCTGCACCTGGTCCCAGTACGGCAGGTCGTCGGCGTAGGAATCGGCATCGTAGGCGAAGCCGCCATGCTCGACCACCAGCCGGCGCGTGTTCGGCGAATCGCGCCCGGTGTACCAGCCGAGCGGGCTGCTGCCGGTCAGCTCGCGGATGATCTGCACCGCCTCGGCGATGTGTGCGCGCTCGGTCGCCTCGTCCACCTGCTGGTAGCTGATCCAGCGCAGGCCGTGGCAGGCGATCTCGTGACCCAGTTCGAGGAAGGCGGCGACCGCTTCCGGGTTGCGGCGCAAGGCCATCGATACCCCGAACACGGTCAGCGGCAGGCGGCGCTCCTCGAACAGCCGCAACAGCCGCCACAGGCCGGCGCGCGAACCGTACTCGTACAGCGTTTCCATGCTCATGTGGCGCATCGGAAAAGCCTGGGCGCCGATGATTTCGGACAGGAAGGTTTCCGACGCCGGATCGCCGTGCAGCACGCAGTTTTCGCTCCCCTCCTCGTAGTTCAGCACGAACTGCAGCGCCACGCGGGCGCCGTTCGGCCACTGCGGGTGGGGCGGGGTGCGGCCGTAGCCGATCAGGTCGCGCGGATAATTTTGATAGCTGTCGTTCATCGTCATGCTTTCTTCGTGCCGGAAGTCCGGACTACTGGATTTTATACCCGGTAGAGTATTTTTAAATGCGTCCGCAGGGCGCCCGGAATAGGCCGTTTTTTGCGCATACTCCCGTTATTTAATTTTTATAGCGGAAATCGGTGGCAGCGCCGGCGCAAAAGCATGGCACCATAGCGGCTCGCTGCCGCACCGGCCGACGTTCGCTTTCGCATGGTACGGCCCACGGTGCCGGCCGGCATATGGGCGGTTTGATAAGCATACTCAGCGGCACGATATATCAGAGAGCCGTTTCGCATATGGACATATTTATATTGAACATGCCGCACCAAATATATTGCGTGGCGCCGATTTACGGTAAGTTCGACGAGCGGTTTTCCCTACTATAAATATAAAGAGACATGACAACTCGCCTTGCGCTGCAACAGATCACCAAGAAGTATCCGTCGGTGGTCGCCAACGATGGCGTCGACCTGACCGTCCAGCCGGGGGAAATCCACGCGATCCTGGGCGAAAACGGCGCCGGCAAGTCGACGCTGATGAAGATCATCTACGGCGCCGTCAAGCCGGACGCCGGCCGCGTGCTGTGGAACGGCCAGGAAATCAGCGTCGCCAACCCGGCCGCCGCGCGCGCGCTCGGCATCGCGATGGTGTTCCAGCACTTTTCGCTGTTCGACACGCTGACGGTGGCGGAAAACATCGCGCTCGGGCTGCCGTCCGACACCAAATTGGGCGAACTGGAACGGCGCATCGCCGACACCGCGCGCCAGTACGGGCTGGAGCTGGAGCCGCAACGGCACGTGCACACACTGTCGGTCGGCGAATGCCAGCGCGTCGAGATCGTGCGCGCGCTGTTGGCCAAGCCGCAGCTGCTGATCCTCGACGAGCCGACCTCGGTGCTGACGCCGCAGGCGGTCGAAAAGCTGTTCGAAACCCTGCGCCGGCTGGCCGCCGAAGGCTGCAGCATCCTCTACATCAGCCACAAGCTCGATGAGATCCGCGCGCTGTGCCATACCTGCACGGTGATGCGCGCCGGCCGCGTCACCGGCGTGTGCGACCCGCGCCAGGAAACCGAAGCCAGCCTGTCGCGCCTGATGATCGGCGCCGAGCCGCCGGCGATCCGCCACGAGCAGCGCCAGCCCGGCGGCAAGCTGCTGGAAGTGCGCCAGCTGTCGCTGCCGAAAAGCCATCCGTTCGCGACCGAACTGTGCGACATCGGCTTCGAGCTGCACGCCGGCGAAATCCTCGGCGTGGCCGGCGTGTCCGGCAACGGCCAGCAGGAATTGCTGGCGGCGCTGTCCGGCGAAGACCCGCGCGCCGACGCGCAG
>JBATWJ010000066.1:0-2822 GCA_049672545.1 Burkholderiaceae bacterium | reverse complement strand
GGCGCGTACCAGCTTGGCGGTATGCGCTTCGTGCCGGCCAGCGCCTCCAGCGCCTCCGGCCGGTTCGACCTGCTGATGCTGTGCCTACTGCTGTTGACCGGTACGGTGGCGCTGGCGGTGGCGTTCCTGATCCTGTTCTTCTCGATCCGCTACCGGCGCGGCTCCAGCGCCGACCGCCGCCATGCGCCGTCGCGTAACCGCGCGGTCGAGATCGCCTGGACCATCACGCCGTTGCTGCTGTTCATCGGCCTGTACGGCTGGGCCGCGTACGACTACGTGCGGCTATACCGGGTGCCGCCGGAGGCGATGCCGGTGTTCGTGGTCGCCAAGCAATGGATGTGGAAGCTGGAGCATGCCAATGGCCAGCGCGAGATCGGCGAGCTGCACGTGCCGCTGGGCCAGCCGACGCGGCTGGTGATGACTTCCCAGGATGTGATCCATAGCTTCTACGTGCCGGCCTTCCGCATCAAGCAGGACGTGGTGCCGGGCCGCTACACCTCGCTGTGGTTCACGCCGACGCAGGCCGGCGAATTCCACCTGTTCTGCGCCGAATTCTGCGGCACCGAGCACTCGGTGATGCGCGGGCGCATCGTCGTGATGCCGCCGGCCGAGTTCGCGCGCTGGCTGCAGCAGGGAACTGCGCGGCCCGGCATCGCCGCGCGCGGCTTCGAACTGTTCCGCCGCTCCGGCTGCAGCGGCTGCCACGCTGCCGGTTCCAGCGTGCATGCGCCGGATTTGACTGGCCTGCTCGGACGCACCGTGCACCTGCAGGACGGCCGTTCTCTGGTGGCCGACGAAAACTATGTCCGCGACTCGATGCTGCTGCCGAAAAAAGACGTGGTGGCGGGCTACCAACCGATCATGCCGTCGTTCGCCGGCCAGATCAGCGAGGAAGACATCATGGCGATCATCGAATACATCCGCCAGACCGGAGCCGGCCATGCCAGCGCCAACCGATAGCGCCGGCGCCGCGCCCGATTACCTGGGCGAAGGCCATACGCTGCGTTCGTGGCTGACCACGCACGACCACAAGCGCATCGCGCTGCTGTACCTGGTGTCGATCACGCTGTTCTTCTTCATCGGCGGCGTGGCGGCGACGCTGATCCGGCTGGAGCTGACCACGCCCGAAGGCGACCTGGTGTCGCACGACACCTACAACAAGCTGTTCACGATGCACGGCGTGATCATGGTCTGGCTGTTCCTGATCCCGTCGATCCCGTCGGCACTGGGCAACTTCCTGATGCCGATGATGATCGGCGCGCGCGACCTGGCGTTTCCGCGCCTGAACCTGGCCAGCTGGTACATCTACATTGCCGGCGGGCTGTTCACGATCGCGGCGCTGGTCGCCGGCGGCGTCGATACCGGCTGGACCTTCTACACGCCGTTTTCGACGATGTTTTCCAACACCCACGTGATCCTGGTGCTTGTCGGCGTGTTCATCGTCGGCTTTTCGTCGATCCTGACCGGCCTGAACTTCATCGTCACCGTGCATACGATGCGTGCGCCGGGCATGACCTGGTTTCGGCTGCCGCTGTTCGTCTGGGCCAACTACGCGACGTCGATCATCCTGGTGCTGGCGACGCCGGTGCTGGCGATGACGCTGCTGCTGGTGGCCGCCGAGCGGCTGCTGGGCGTCGGCATCTTCGATCCGGCACTGGGCGGCGATCCGCTCTTGTTCCAGCACCTGTTCTGGTTCTATTCGCACCCGGCGGTGTACATCATGGTGCTGCCGGCGATGGGCGTGGTCAGCGAAATCATTCCGTGCTTCGCCAGGAAGCGCGTGTTCGGCTACCGCTTCATGGCCTATGCGATCCTCGGCATCGCAGTGTTCGGCTTCATGGTCTGGGGCCACCACATGTTCGTGTCCGGGCAGTCGGTCTATGCCGGGCTGGTGTTTTCGCTGTTGTCGTTCCTGGTAGCGATTCCATCGGCGATCAAGGTGTTCAACTGGACCGCGACGCTGTACAAGGGCTCGATCACGTTTTCGGCGCCGATGCTGTACGCGCTCGGCTTCGTCGGCCTGTTTACGGTCGGCGGCCTGACCGGGCTGATCCTGGCGTCGCTGGCGATCGACGTGCACCTGACCGACACCTATTTCGTGATCGCCCATTTCCACTACATCATGGTCGGCGGCGCGGTGATGGCGTACCTGGGCGGCGTGCATTTCTGGTGGCCGAAGATCTCGGGGCGCATGTACCCGGAAATCTGGGGCAGGGTGGCGGCGGCGACCATCTTCTTCGGCTTCAACCTAACCTTTTTCCCGCAGTACCTGCTCGGCTACGCCGGCATGCCGCGCCGCTACCATGCCTATCCGCCGGAATTCCAGCTGCTGAACATCCTGTCGTCGGCCGGCGCGGCGATGCTGGCGGTCGGCTACCTGCTGCCGCTCGGCTATCTCGCCTGGTCGCTCGCCTATGGCCGGCGCGCCGGGCCGAATCCGTGGCAGGCGACCGGATTGGAGTGGCAGACGCCGTCGCCGCCGCCGAAGGAGAATTTCACCCATACGCCGGTGGTGACGGTGGAGCCGTACGACTACGAGCCGCAGAGCGGCCGCGAGGTGCCGCAATGAGCGCCCCGGCCGTACGCGCGGCGACGGCAGCGCAGTTCGACGAGCGCCGCCAGCAGGAAACTGCCGCCAGTCTCGGCCTGTGGGTATTCCTGGCGACCGAGCTGATGTTCTTCGGCCCGCTGTTCTTCGGCTACGCCTATGGCCGCAGCCATTTTCCGCAGGCGTTCGCCGCCGCCAGCCGGCATACCGACGTCGTGCTCGGCAGCGTCAATACCGCGCTGCTGCTGACCAGCAGCGTGACGATGGCTTGCGC
>JBATWJ010000065.1:0-7898 GCA_049672545.1 Burkholderiaceae bacterium | reverse complement strand
GTGTCAGCCGGCGCTGGCGCCGGGGTGGCTGGCGCCGTACTGGCGGGCGGGCTTTCCTGCCCGGTTTCACTGGAATTGCGGTTGCAGCCGGCCAGCGCAACACCGGCGACCAGCAACGCGAGGAAATATTTCGAACTTCTGGAAGTCTCGATCATTGTTGTTCCTTTCAGTTAAAGGGCCCTCCTTTCCTTGACCGTGAGTTTTTCCATTAGTTCTTAGGCAAGTTCCAGCCTGTCGGAACGCAATGCCGATTTCCTTATCTACTTCACTATTGCGAAGAGCCGGTGCCGCCGCCGGAACCGCCGCCACTGGTGCCGCCGGTCCCGCTGCTGCTACCACTGCTGCCGCTGCTGCCACTGGTGCCGCCGGTACCCATGCCGGAACCGGTGCTGCCGGCGGTACCGCCGCCGCTGCTGGGAGCGCCCGACATGCCGGGCGAGCCGGGCGCGTTGTCGGCGCCGCGGTTGCAGCCGGTCATTGTCAAGCCGAGCGCAGCCACGGCCAGCACGAGGCTGGAAATTTTCGGAAATGATTTCATGTGTTCACCTTTTGATGTGGGTCCATCGGAATGCGCTTACCGGCGGCGTCGCTGTCAACGCCGGCCCGCAAGACAGATGCGTGCAGGTTGCGTGCCAGCCGTGCTCGCAGCGGCCGTGGGTACCGATGGCTGCCGCCGATCTGGTAAAAATTACTTGACGCCAGTAATGCTTACAGCCATGCCTCCCGCTCACATTGGCTTGGGCGCACTGCCATGAGCGCCGGCCGCGCGCTGAAGCGTTTCGGCCTGCTGTACGGATCGTCGCCGGCAATGGAAGCGCTGTACCGGCAGATCGACAAGGTCGCCGCCACCGACGCCGCTGTGCTGCTGGTCGGGGAATCCGGCACCGGCAAGGAATTGATCGCGCAGACGATCCACCAGAAAAGCCCGCGCCGCAAGCACGCCTTCATCACCGTCAACTGCGGCGCGATCCCGCCACACCTGATCGAGGCGGCGCTGTTCGGCCATGAAAAGGGCAGCTTCACCGGCGCCCAGCGCCAGCACATCGGCTATTTCGAACATGCGGCCGACGGTACGCTGTTTCTCGACGAAATCACCGAGATGCCGGTCGACATGCAGGTCAAGCTGCTGCGGGTGCTGGAATCCGGCCGCTTCATGCGGGTCGGCGGCGACCAGGAAGTGAAGGTGGATTTCCGGCTGATCGCCGCCACTAACCGGGAACTGGCGACGGCAGTACGCCAGGGCAACCTGCGCGAAGACCTGATGTATCGGCTGGCGGTGTTCCCACTGCGCGTGCCGCCGCTGCGCGAACGCAACGGCGACATCGAACTGCTGGCGTATCACTTCCTCGCGCTGTTGAACAGCAAGGAAGGCACACGCAAGGGCTTTTCGCGGCGCTCGCTGGAAATGGCCTGCGCCCATCCGTGGCCGGGTAACGTGCGCGAGCTGAAGAACGTGGTGCAGCGCGCTTTCATCTTGTCGACCACCACGCTGGAAATGGAGGAATACCTGGCGGCGCCGCAGCTGCGCCCGGCCTGCCCGCGCGAAGGCTATCTGAATTTCTTCGTCGGCATGCCGCTGGCTGACGCGCAGCGCGAAATCATCCTCGCCACGCTGAAACATTTCGGCGGCGACAAGCGGCAGACCGCAAGCACGCTCGGCATCAGCCTGAAGACGCTGTACAACCGGCTGAAGGAATATTGACGCGCCGCGTCTGGGTTGTCATTCCGGCGCAAGCCGGAATCCAGCGTCGTGTGCCGCTGAAGAAAGTCACTGGATTCCGGTCTGCGCCGGAATGACGGGGACTTTGGCCGGCTCGGCCCTAATGCTTGGCGCTGCCCTTCTGATACTTGCTCTTGCCGGCCTTCTTCAGCGAGATCGCCACCGCCTGCTTGATCGCCTTTTTCTTGGTCGGTGGATGCGAACTGCCGATGGAGCCGTCGCGCTCCCATTCGTGCACCAGTTTTTCGACGTTCTGGCCTACCTGGTCGTGTTTCTTGCCGTGAGTGGTTGGCATCGAGGACCTCCGCTCGGGTTCGTGGGAACCTGGTGGCATGCAGCTTCCATGCCACGCGGCGGCCAGTCGAGATGCGTCAGACCGAATCTGCGCTAGGCGGCGGCCCGCTGCGCGCGCGTCCAAGCTTCCAGCAGCAGGCCGGCGTCGCCTGCAGCCAGCCGCTTCGAATCGGACAGCATCTGCCGGAACAGCCGCGCACCCGGCTGGCCGGCGGCCAGTCCCAGCAGATGGCGCGTGATGCTGTTCAGTTTTGGCCCGACGCCGGCTTCGCGGGTGCGCCGCAGCTGCGCCTCGACGTAGGGTTGCAGCGCCTGCAGCACTTCGGCGCGGCTGCGCGGAGCAGTGGGATCGTCGTAATAGCGGGCGTCGAACGCTGCCATCAGATAGGGATTGTGGTAGGCCTCGCGCCCCAGCATCACGCCGTCCACCCGCTGCAGATGGGCGTCGATCTCGGCCAGCGTCTTGATGCCGCCGTTGACGATGATTTCGAGCTGCGGAAAATCGCGCTTCAGCCGGTACGCCGATTCGTAGCGCAGCGGCGGGATTTCACGGTTTTCCTTCGGGCTCAGCCCTTTCAGGATCGCGCTGCGCGCATGCACGATGAAGGTGGCGCAACCGGCGGCGGCCACCGTGCCGACGAAATCGCGCACGAATTCATAGGAGTCCATCGCGTCGATGCCGATCCGGTGCTTGACCGTGATGTCGATCGACACCGCGTCGCGCATCGCCTTGACGCAATCGGCCACCAGTTGCGGCTCGGCCATCAGGCAGGCGCCGAATGCACCCTTCTGCACCCGTTCCGACGGACAGCCGCAGTTCAGGTTGATTTCGTCGTAGCCCCATTGCTGGCCGAGCCGGGCCGCCTGCGCCAGGTCGGCCGGCTCGCTGCCGCCCAGCTGCAGCGCGACCGGATGCTCTTCGGCGCTGAAATCGAGATGGCGCGCGACGTCGCCATACAGCAGCGCGCCGGTGGTCACCATTTCGGTGTACAGCCAGGTATGGCGGGTGATCTGGCGATGGAAGACGCGGCAGTGGCGGTCAGTCCAATCCATCATCGGCGCCACCGACAGGCGGCGCGCGGGCAGGGAAACGGGCTTCAAGGCGGCGGTGCGGGCAAAAGCGATATTGTACCGGCCGGGTCGGCACGGCGCCCGCGCCGGCCTACCGCGGCGGCGGCAAAAGGACTAACATGAACAGTCTATCCTTCCTTCATTTCCCGTAGAAAGGCGCCGCCATGTCCAACTCCAGCATCAACACCGAACATTTCTGGATGCCGTTTACCGCCAATCGCCAGTTCAAGCGCAAGCCGCGCCTGTTGGCGGCGGCGTCCGGCATGCACTACACCAGCGACGACGGCCGCCAGATCCTGGACGGCACCGCCGGCCTGTGGTGCGTCAACGCCGGCCACGCGCATCCGAAGATCGTCGCCGCGATCCAGCAGCAGGCGGCGACGATGGATTTCGCGCCGACCTTCCAGATGGGCCATCCGAAGGCGTTCGAGGCGGCCAGCGCGCTGGTGTCGATCGCGCCGGAAGGCTTGAACCGGGTGTTCTTCTGCAACGACGGTTCGGAAGGTGTCGACAGCGCGCTGAAGATCGCGCTGGCCTACCACAAGGTGTGCGGCAACGCGTTCAAGACGCGCCTGATCGGGCGCGAGCGCGGCTACCACGGAGTCGGCTTCGGCGGCGTGTCGGTCGGCGGCATCGCCGGCAACCGCAAGCATTTCGGCCCGGCGCTGCCGGACGTCGACCACCTGCGCCATCCGCTGAACATCGGCAAGAACGCCTTCACCCGCGGCCTGCCGGAACACGGCGCCGAACTGGCCGACGAATTCGAGCAACGCGTGCTGGCGCTGCACGACCCAGCCACGGTGGCGGCGCTGATCGTCGAGCCGGTGCAGGGCTCGACCGGCGTGATCCTGCCGCCCAAGGGCTATCTGCAGAAGCTGCGCGCAATCTGCGACAAATACGGCATCCTCTTGATCTTCGACGAGGTGATCACCGGCTTCGGCCGCCTCGGCGCGCCGTTCGCCGCCGACTACTTTGGTGTGGTGCCGGACATGATCGTCTGCGCCAAGGGCCTGACCAACGCTGCGGTGCCGATGGGCGCGGTGCTGGTGCGCCAGGACATCCACGATGCCTTCATGGCGGCGGCGCCGGACAACGCGATCGAGTTTTCGCACGGCTACACCTACAGCGCGCATCCGCTGGCGGCGGCCGCCGCGGTGGCCACCATCGACGTGCTGAAGAGCGAGCACCTGTTCGACCGCGCGGCGGCGATGGCGCCCTACTTCGAGGAGGCGGCGCACAGCCTGAAGGGCTTGCCGTTCGTCAAGGACATCCGCAATCTCGGGCTGGTGTGCGGCATCGAGCTGGAGCCGATCGCCGGCAAGCCCACCGCGCGCGCCTTCGACGTGTTCCTGAAATGCTTCTGGGACAAGGGCGTGTTGATCCGCACCACCGGCGACATCATCGCGCTGTCGCCGCCGCTGGTGATCGACAAGCCGCAGGTCGACCAGTTGTTCGGAGCCATTGCCGACGTGCTGAAAGCGCAGCAGGCGCTGCCGCAGAGCGCCACAGTCGCGGCGTAACATCGGCCGAGGCCGTCGTGCTACTACGATCCCGCTTGCCGGAATAGCCCCTTAATCCGGCACCGCCAACGTCCGCTGCGCGGGCGCGCCGCGCTCGCGGCGCAAGGCGGCGATCTCGTTGCCGACCAGCGCCGCGACCACGACCGCGCCACCGACCAGCGTTTGCGGCAGCGGCGTTTCACCAGCGCCAAGCCAGGCCCACAGCGGCCCCAGCACGACTTCGATCAGCGCCAGCAGCGACAGCTCCGGCGCCGCCAGCGCACGCGCGGCGATCACCATCAGCATGCACGGAAGGCCGAGCTGGAACACGCCGAGCGTGGCGAGGATGCCGATGTCATGCGCCGACGCCTGCAGCGGCCACGCCAGCGGCAGCATCAAGAGCGCCGAGAACACGCCGCCCATCATCACCGCCGGAACCAGATCGACCGCCTGCCCGGATTTTTTCATCGTGATCACATTGATCGACGCCGCCAGCGGCACGCCGCATGCGATCGCCATCCCGGCCAGCTCGCGCGGCCCGAGCTGGGACAGGCTGCCGGCGAACATCCACACCATGCCGGCGCCGGCGAACAGGATCGCCAGCCAGGTGCGCGGCGCGATCCGCTGCCGCAGCAACGGCCGCGCCAGCAGCGCGGTCAGTAATGGCGACACGCTCATCACGATCAGCGTATTGGCGACCGTGGTCATGGTCAGCGCGATCATGAAGCAGCAAAACATCACGCACCACATCAGCCCCGACAGCAGTCCCGGCCAGCCGAGCCGCCGCAGCGTCGTCCACAAGCCGCCGCGCTGTTGCCAGGCCAGCGCCAGCGCCACGAACAGCGCGGCGAACACGCTGCGCCAGAACGTCACCTCGAAGCCTTGCGCGGCGTCCAGCCGGCGCGTCAATACGCCGGCGATGCTCCATAGCGTCGCGGCGCACACCATCAGCAGGATGGCGCGGCTATGAGAAGTCGAGGGTGGCATCGGCGGCGATATAGGCAGGGAAAGACCGGAGCAAGGAACGAGGCAGCACCGAAAACGGAACGCGGCGCCAGTCGCAAAAACGGCCTGCATAAGATACTCCCCATGCAAGCCGTCCATCCCGGGCGTCAACCGGTCAAATTTCGAACATACTCCCGATTATGCCGCTTCACGTGCGGCTTTCTTGCGCTCGTGCTCCTTCAGGTGGCGCTTGCGCAAGCGGATGCTTTTCGGCGTGATCTCGACCAGTTCGTCGTCCTCGATGAACTCGACCGCGTATTCCAGCGACAGCTGCACCGGCGGCACCAGTCGCACCGCTTCGTCGGTGCCGGAGGCGCGCACGTTGGTCAGCTGCTTGCCCTTGATCGGGTTGACCACCAGGTCGTTGTCGCGCGAATGGATGCCGATGATCATGCCTTCGTAGACCGGATCGTTGTGCACCACGAACATGCGGCCGCGGTCCTGCAGCTTCCAGATCGCATAGGCCACCGCGGCGCCGTCTTCCTGCGATACCAAGACGCCGTTGCGGCGCCCGGCCATCTCGCCCTTGCTCGGGTCGACCGGCGCGTAGTCGTCGAAAATGTGGCTCATCAGGCCGGTGCCGCGCGTCAGGTTCATGAATTCGCTCTGGAAGCCGATCAGGCCGCGCGCCGGAATCCGGTATTCGAGCCGCACCCGGCCCTTGCCGTCCGGCTGCATGTCCTGCAGGTCGCCGCGGCGGCGGCCCAGTTCTTCCATCACGCCGCCCTGGTGCCCTTCCTCGATGTCGACCGTCAGCAGTTCGAACGGTTCGTGGCGTACGCCATCGATCATCTTGAACACCACGCGCGGACGCGACACGGCCAGCTCGTAGCCTTCGCGCCGCATGTTTTCCAGCAGGATCGTCAGGTGCAGTTCGCCGCGGCCCGATACCTCGAAGGTGGTGTCGTCGCCGGTCGGCGCCACGCGCAGCGCGACGTTCGACTTCAGTTCGCGCTCCAGCCGTTCGCGCAGCTGGCGGCTGGTGACGAACTTGCCTTCGCGGCCGGCCAGCGGCGAACTGTTGACCATGAAGTTCATCGTCAGCGTCGGCTCGTCCACCCTCAGCATCGGCAATGCATCCGGGGCGTCGGCCGCGCACACCGTGCTGCCGATGCCGAGTTCGTCGATGCCGTTGATCAGCACGATGTCGCCAGCCACCGCCTCGTCCACCAGCACGCGCTCCAAGCCCTTGAAGGTCAGCACCTGGTTGATGCGCGCTCTATGTGGCGTATCGTCGGGGCCGTTCATGATGACCACGTCCTGCAACGCCCGGACGCGGCCGCGGCTGATGCGGCCGATGCCGATCTTGCCGACATACGACGAATAGTCGAGCGAGCAGATCTGCAGCTGCAGCGGGCCGTCGACGTCGTCGTCGCGCACGGGCACGTGCTGCAGGATGGCGTTGAACAGCGGCTTCAGATCGCCGCCGCGCACGTCCGGCTCCAGTCCGGCGAAGCCGTTCAGGCCGGATGCGTACACCACCGGGAAATCCAGCTGTTCTTCGGTGGCACCGAGCTTGTCGAACAGTTCGAAGGTGGCGTTGATGACCCAATCCGGGCGCGCTCCCGGGCGGTCGATCTTGTTGATCACGACGATCGGCTTCAGGCCCAGCGCCAGCGCCTTGCGCGTGACGAAGCGCGTCTGCGGCATCGGGCCTTCGACCGCATCCACCAGCAACAGCACCGAATCGACCATCGACAGCACGCGCTCGACCTCGCCGCCAAAGTCGGCGTGACCCGGGGTATCGACGATATTGATGTGGGTGCCTTCGTATTCGACCGCGCAGTTCTTCGACAGGATGGTGATGCCGCGTTCCTTTTCCAGGTCGTTGGAATCCATCACGCGGGTATCGACGTGCTGATTTTCACGGAAGGTGCCGGCTTGGCGCAGCAGCTGGTCGACCATCGTGGTCTTGCCGTGATCGACGTGGGCGATGATGGCGATGTTGCGGATCGCGCGTTTTGGATTGGACATGATAGGAAAGAGGAAAAGATCGAAAGATTTCGCTTAGCCAGCTATTTTAGCATGTTGCGCCGCAAAAAACTGGAAACCATGTGCCACCCGACCAGCGATGTAGCCGGGGAAACGAAAATGAAATCAATGACTTATGACTGCCTGTCGGAGCTGCCGTCTTGCGGTTCGAAGCCGGTGGCAATCAGTCGTTCAGGCGCCAGCACGCCATGCGCGGCCAACTGGCCCGTGCCCAAAAAGCGCCCGTCGCCGTACACCCGCACCCGGCCACCGGCAGTCAGCAGCGCTTCGCGCCCGAGCGCCAGCCGCTGACCGTGCAGGAAGCGGCGTGCCAGTTC
>JBATWJ010000064.1:0-4869 GCA_049672545.1 Burkholderiaceae bacterium | reverse complement strand
GAGCGCGCGCCCGGGCAGCGATCAGTCGAGACCGGCTTGCGGCTGGTCGGACGGTCGGCGGCGATTTGCGAGGTGCGCGGCCAGATCGCGCGGCTGGCGCGCAGCATGGCCCCGGTGGCGATCTATGGCGAATCCGGAAGCGGCAAGGAACTGGCGGCGCGCGACATCCACGCGCAAAGCCCGCGTGCCGACAAGCCGTTCGTCGCGGTCAACTGCGGCGCCATTCCCGAATCGCTGATGGAAGCCGAATTCTTCGGCTACCGGAAGGGCGCCTTTACCGGCGCCGCGGAAGACCGCGACGGTTTTTTCCAGGCGGCCAATGGCGGTACGTTGTTGCTCGACGAGGTCGCCGACCTGCCGCTGCCGATGCAGGTCAAGTTGTTGCGCGCAATTCAGGAGCGGCGTGTGCGCAAGGTCGGCGCGACCGTCGAAGAGCCGGTCGACGTGCGGCTGATCAGCGCTACCCATCAGCCGCTGGAACACTGCGTTGAACTTGGGAAGTTTCGGCAGGATCTGTATTACCGGCTGAACGTGATCGAATTGACGCTGCCGCCGCTGCGCGAGCGGCGCGACGATATCGAGATGCTGGCCGCCGTCATCCTCGAACGCCTGGCGGCGCCCGGCGGCACCAGACTGGCGCCGCAAGCGCTGGCGGCGCTGCAGGGTTATGCGTTTCCGGGCAACGTGCGCGAACTGGAAAACATCCTCGAGCGGGCGCTGGCGTTCGCCAGCGACGGCGTGATCGAACTACCCGACCTGGCGCTCAAGCCGGCCGCCGCTGCGATACCGCCGGCTCCCGCGCCGCTGCCGGAACCCTTGCCGACGCCGGTGGTCGTGCACAGCGATGTGCCAGCCGAGTTGCCCGAATCCCTGCCGACGCATCTGGACCGGGTCGAACGCGAAATCATCCGGCGCGCGCTCGAAAAGACCCGCTTCAACCGCACGCAGGCGGCGGAATTGCTCGGCATCAGCTTTCGGCAGCTACGCTACCGGATGCAGCGGCTGTCGATTCGCGAGCACGATTCATGAGCCGCGCTTCCCGGTCGGCGCTGCCCCGCTTCGAGGTCAGTGCCGACGGCTGGTGCCGGCAGGCGACACCGCTGCCATCGCCGAATTGCGATGCACGCCCGGATGGCGCCGCGATCGACCTGCTGGTGATCCATAACATCAGTCTGCCGCCGCGACAGTTCGGCGGTCCCTTCATCACGGACCTGTTCGTCAATCGCCTCGATCATGCGGCCGATCCATACTTCGAACGGCTGCGCGGTTTGCGCGTCTCGGCGCATTTCCTGGTCCGCCGTGACGGCACGCTGCTGCAATTCGTATCGACCTGCGCGCGCGCCTGGCATGCCGGCGTTTCGGCTTTCAATGGACGGACGGCCTGCAACGACTTTTCGATCGGGATTGAACTGGAGGGCAGCGATTTCGATCCTTTCGAGTTGCCCCAGTACGCGACGCTGGCAGCCTTGAGCGAGGCGCTGCGCCGCCGCCATCCGCTGGCCGCCGTGGCCGGGCATGAACATGTTGCGCCGAGGCGCAAGACCGACCCGGGCCCGTTTTTCGACTGGGCGCTGTACCGGTCCCTGCTGAATCAGGTGGATGCCGGCGCGACGCCTCTGCGCTTTCCCTGAAAGTCGGGATTCCGTAGCGGCCAGTGTTTCTAATAGTTAAAAATCATAAGATATTCGTCTTGCACCTCCTTGCTGTGGGTACTAGAATTAGTGGGTGCCGCGATTAAATCACTAGATATAGTGGTCTTTGTGTCTTTTGCATATTGACAGTCCGGCCTCGCCCGGCTATTGCCCAGCAGGTTTGGAGAGCGGCTCGCGCGAGCCGGAATCCGGCCTCATGCCGCGGTTCTGGCCGGTTTTCCACCTGATCCAGGCTGTTGGCGTCTGCCGGCCGCAGCAGTATTCCCGCGAACGCCCTGCACGGGCGCTCAGTCTCAACAACGATAAGCGACGGCCCGATCGTCGCCCCTGATTCCCTGGAGGCCAAGTGCACCCTACCCCTCAAGAAATTCCCGTAAGCTCCTTGTCCGAATTTCCCGCCGCTTCGGCGTTTTCGCGGCTTGATCCGACTGCCGCCAAGCCGGTGTCCAACCTCGCCGACTATCGCATCATCCGCCGCAACGGCGCCGTGGTCGGCTTCGAGCCGTCCAAGATCTCGATCGCGATGACCAAGGCTTTTCTGGCCGTGCACGGCGGCCAGGGCGCCGCGTCGGCGCGCGTGCGTGAACTGGTTGAGCGCTTGACCGCGAACGTGGTGGCTGCGCTGGTGCGGCGCCAGCCGACCGGCGGCACCTTCCATATCGAAGACGTGCAGGACCAGGTCGAACTGTCGCTGATGCGTTCCGGCGAGCACGACGTCGCGCGCGCCTATGTGCTGTACCGCGCCAAGCGGATGGAGCAGCGGGCCCAGCATCAGGCGGCCAAGCCGGCGGTCGAAAAGCCGCAGTTGCACGTGATCGAGGATGGCCAGCGCCGGCCGCTGGAGATGCAGCGGGTGCGCGACCTGATCGGCGCCGCCTGTATCGGCCTGGAACAGCATGTCGACGCCGAGGCGATCCTGGCCGAGACGGTCAAGAACCTGTACGACGGCGTGCCAGTCGAGGAGTTGCACAAGTCTGCGATCCTGGCGGCGCGCGCGCTGATGGAAAAGGACCCGGCCTACAGCCAGGTGACGGCGCGGCTACTGATGCACACGATCCGCAAGGAAGTGTTCGGGCAGGAGGTGGCGCAGCAGGATGCCGCCGCCCACTACGTCGACTATTTTCCGAAATTCATCAAGAAGGGCATTGAGGCAGAGCTGCTGGACACGCGCCTGGCCCAGTTCGACCTGCAGCAGCTGAGCCAGGCACTGGTGGCGGAACGTGACCTGCAATTTGGCTACCTCGGCCTGCAAACTTTGTACGACCGCTATTTTCTGCACGTGCGCGGCACCCGTATCGAAATGCCGCAGGCATTCTACATGCGGGTGGCGATGGGCCTGGCCTTGAACGAGATCGACCGCGAAGCGCGCGCGATCGAGTTCTACAACCTGCTGTCGTCGTTCGACTTCATGAGCTCGACGCCGACGCTGTTCAATTCCGGCACGCAACGCTCGCAGCTGTCGTCCTGCTACCTGACGACGGTGTCGGACGATCTGGAGGGTATTTACGACGCCATCAAGGAAAACGCGCTGCTGGCCAAGTTCGCCGGCGGTCTCGGCAACGACTGGACGCCGGTGCGCGCGCTGGGCGCGCACATCAAGGGCACCAACGGCAAGTCGCAGGGCGTGGTGCCGTTCCTGAAGGTGGTCAACGACACCGCGGTCGCGGTCAACCAGGGCGGCAAGCGCAAGGGAGCGGTGTGCGCCTACCTGGAAACCTGGCACATGGACATCGAGGAATTTCTCGACCTGCGCAAGAATACCGGCGACGACCGTCGCCGCACGCACGACATGAACACCGCCAACTGGATTCCTGACCTGTTCATGAAGCGCGTGATGGAAAAGGGCGAATGGACGCTGTTTTCGCCGTCCGACGTGCCGGACTTGCATGACAAGGTCGGCCGCGCGTTCGAGGAGGCCTATACCGGCTACGAAGCGAAGGTGGCCCGCGGCGAGCTGAAGCTATTCAAGAAGGTGCAGGCGCTCGACCTGTGGCGCAAGATGCTGTCGATGCTGTTCGAAACCGGCCATCCGTGGATCGCGTTCAAGGATCCGTGCAACATCCGGTCGCCGCAGCAGCATGTCGGCGTCGTCCACAGCTCCAACCTGTGCACCGAGATCACGCTGAACACCAGCGATACCGAAATCGCCGTCTGCAACCTGGGGTCCGTCAACCTGCCGGCCCACATGAAGGATGGCCAGCTGGACCACGTCAAGCTGCAGAAGACCATCCGCACCGCGATGCGCATGCTGGACAACGTGATCGACATCAACTACTACGCGGTGAAGAAGGCACGCGATTCCAACCTGCGCCATCGCCCGGTCGGCATGGGCATCATGGGCTTCCAGGATTGCCTGCACATGCTGCGCGTGCCGTATGCATCGATGGCGGCGGTCGAATTCGCCGACCGCTCGATGGAAGCGGTCTGCTACTACGCCTACTGGGCCTCGACCGAACTGGCGGAAGAGCGTGGCCGCTACAGCTCCTACCGCGGTTCGCTGTGGGACCGCGGCATCCTGCCGCAGGATTCGCTGAAGCTGCTGGCCGAGGAGCGCGGCGGCTTCCTCGAAGTCGACACCTCGGAAACCATGGATTGGGCGGCGTTGCGCGCGCGCATCCGCGAACACGGCATGCGCAACTCGAATTGCGTGGCGATCGCGCCGACCGCCACCATTTCCAACATCATCGGCGTCTCGGCCTGCATCGAGCCGACCTACCAGAATCTGTACGTGAAGTCGAACCTGTCGGGCGAATTTACCGAAATCAACGAATATCTGGTGCGCGACCTGAAAGCGCGCGGCCTGTGGGATGAAGTGATGATCTCGGACCTGAAGTTCTTCGACGGCAGCCTGGCCCGGATCGACCGCATTCCGCAGGATCTGCGCGACGTGTACGCGACCGCCTTCGAAGTCGAACCGAAGTGGCTGGTGGAGGCCGGCGCCCGGCGCCAGAAGTGGATCGATCAGGCGCAGTCGCTCAATATCTACATGGCCGGCGCTTCTGGCAAGAAGTTGGATGAGACCTACAAGCTGGCCTGGGTGCGCGGCCTGAAGACCACCTACTATCTGCGCAGCATCGGCGCCACCCACACTGAGAAGTCGACCTCGAAGGCCGGCGCGCTGAACGCGGTCGGTATCCATGGCGACACCGGCATGGCGTCCGCGCCCGCCGACACCGCCGTCGCAGCGCCGGCAGCCGAGGAACTGGCCGGGCCGGCC
>JBATWJ010000063.1:0-9326 GCA_049672545.1 Burkholderiaceae bacterium | reverse complement strand
CGACGCGCCGGCCGGCAAGCTGACCGGGTCGCGCGCGAAGCAGGTGACGATCGACAGCTGGCAGCGGCCGGTGAAGGTGAAGAAGCCGGCCTGAGCGCCACGCGGCGCCGGCTGGTTTGATGCCGGCGCCAGCGGGAATGCGGACTGCGGCGATGCCCGGCGCGGCTCAAACGCCGTTGGAATGACGGTCCCCGCGAAACTCGCGGCCCATCGAGACACCGAATGCCAAGCCATCGTCATCCCGGCGAAAGCCGGGCTCCAGCGGCTTTCGACGGGCAATGCCGGCAGCAGCTGCACCTGGGAAACGCCATCCACTCGTGGAGTATAGGGAGATTCCGCCGATTTCACGCCCGGCTTAGAGCATCACAGGCAGGAGTATATGAAACAACGCGGCGGCTTCCGCGGCGGCCGACGCCGCATCGGCGGATGCCCGCAACAGGGTAGTCAAGCGCTTCGACGACGCATGTGACTGGCCTGTCGTTCCCGCGCAGGCGGAAACCGCATGTCGTGCGGCATCGGAGTGCGCGCTGCCCCAGTCATATGGGCGAAACGCCACCGGGAGAATGCATGCAGTCCCGCCTGCGCGGCAACGCCACGCGAAATGGAATTCGGCAGTCCTGATATCCGCAGCGGCAGACCACGGGAGTATGCTGATTCTCATCAACATCTACAACCGCCATAAAGGGCCATGACAGGGAGTATATAAACCGCCCTACATCCCGATCCGCGTATCGAACTTGGCCCGGTGGATCGAAAAGAAGCTGCGCACATTGCGCACGTTGGCATGGCCGGCGAACAGCCGGTGCGCCAGCGCGTGGTAGGCCGGCATGTCGGCCACCTGCACGATCAGCACGAAATCCGGGCCCGGCGATACCCGGTAGCACTGCTGTACAGCGGCGTCGGCGCTGGCCAGCGCCTCGAATTCGGCCTGCCGCTCGGCGCCCTGGTGGTCGAGCGTGATTTCGACGATCGCGGTCAGGCCGGCGCCGACCTTGTCCGGCGCCAACAGCGCCACCTGGCGCTCGATCACGCCACTCTCCACCAGCCGCCGCACGCGGCGCAGGCAGGTCGGCGCCGACGCGTGCACGGCGGCCGCCAGTTCGCTGTTGGTGCGGGCGGCGTTTTCCTGCAGCGCGTTGAGGATGCGGCGGTCCAGGTCGTCCAGGGCAATGGCGTCTGTCACGATTAAAAGAAAAATGAATGTAATTATGAAATTATATTTCATCACTCACTGCAAATGAAATCTTCATTCATTTTTCTTTGATATTAGACAGCTTATTTCTTCACCGCTCTTCTACGATAAGGCCGTTTTCCATCCATCTCGCAAGGAGTTTCCATGTGCGGCATCGTCGGCGCGGTAGCGCAGCGCAATATCGTTCCCATCCTGCTGCAGGGCTTGAAGCGGCTCGAATACCGCGGCTACGACTCCTGCGGAGTGGCATTGCACGTCGACGGCACGCTGCGGCGCGCGCGCAGTACTTCGCGCGTGGCCGACCTGGAACAGCAGGTCGGACAGGAAAGCCTGGCCGGCTACACCGGCATCGCCCACACGCGCTGGGCCACGCACGGCGCGCCGGCTTCGCACAACGCGCACCCGCATTTCTCGCGTGAACGCATCGCGCTGGTGCACAACGGCATCATCGAAAACCATGACGAGCTGCGCGCCGAACTGACCGCCGCCGGTTACGTCTTCGAAAGCCAGACCGACACCGAGGTGATCGCCCACCTGATCGACTACATGTACGCCGGCGACCTGTTCGAGACCGTGCAGCAGGCGGTCAAGCGGCTCTCCGGCGCGTATGCGATCGCGGTGTTCTGCCGCGACGAGCCGCACCGCGTGGTCGGTGCCCGCCAGGGCTCGCCGCTGATCGTCGGCATCGGCGACGGCGAGAATTTCCTGGCGTCGGATGCGATGGCGCTGGCCGGCAGCACCGACCAGATCGTCTTCCTCGAAGAAGGCGACGTGGTCGATCTGCAATTGCAGCGCATCTGGGTCGTCGACGCCGACGGCCGCCCGGCCGAGCGCGAAGTGCGCACCGTGCACGCGCACACCGGCGCCGCCGAACTCGGCCCCTACCGCCACTACATGCAGAAGGAAATCTTCGAGCAGCCGCGCGCGATCGGCGACACGCTGGAAGGCGTCGCGGCGATCATGCCGGAACTGTTCGGCGACGCCGCCTACAAGGTCTTCAAGCAGGTCGATTCAGTCCTGATCCTGGCCTGCGGCACCAGCTACTACGCCGGCCTGACCGCCAAGTACTGGATGGAGTCGGTGGCGCAGATCCCGGTCAACGTCGAGATCGCCAGCGAATACCGCTACCGCGACAGCGTGCCGAATCCGAACGCACTGGTCGTCACCATCTCGCAAAGCGGCGAAACCGCCGACACGCTGGCGGCGTTGAAGCACGCGCGCGCGCAGGGCATGGCGCACACGCTGACCATCTGCAACGTCGCCACCAGCGCGATGGTGCGCGAATGCGTGTTGTCCTACATCACGCGCGCCGGCGTCGAAGTCGGCGTCGCCTCGACCAAGGCCTTCACCACGCAGCTGACCGCGCTGTTTTTGCTGGCGCTGGCGCTGGCGCAGGTGCGCGGCCGCCTGTCCGACGAGCAGGAAGCGCAGAACCTGAAGGCGATGCGCCACCTGCCGGTGGCCGTGGGCGCGGTGCTGGCGCTGGAACCGCAGATCATCGCCTGGGCCGAGGAATTCGCGCGCAAGGAAAACGCCTTGTTCCTCGGGCGCGGCATGCACTACCCGATCGCGCTGGAAGGCGCGCTGAAGCTGAAGGAAATCTCCTACATCCACGCCGAAGCCTACCCGGCCGGCGAACTGAAGCACGGCCCGCTGGCGCTGGTGACCGAGGAAATGCCGGTGGTGACGATCGCGCCGAAGGATGCGCTGATCGAAAAGCTGAAGTCCAACATGCAGGAAGTGCGCGCGCGCGGCGGCCAGTTGTACGTGTTCGCCGACGTCGATTCGCGCATCTCGTCCGGCGACGGCATCCACGTGATCCGCCTGCCCGAGCACTACGGCATCCTGTCGCCGATCCTGCACGTGGTGCCGCTGCAGCTG
This sequence comes from Burkholderiaceae bacterium, assembly GCA_049672545.1. Taxonomy (GTDB): domain Bacteria; phylum Pseudomonadota; class Gammaproteobacteria; order Burkholderiales; family Burkholderiaceae_D; genus DATJCV01. Next base: position 6,253 of record JBATWJ010000063.1, on the reverse strand, counting down.
CTGGCATATCACACGGCGCTGGCGCGCGGCACCGATGTCGACAAGCCGAGGAATCTGGCGAAGAGTGTGACGGTGGAGTGAGGAAGGACAATCTAGGGTAGCCGTTGTGAAATTGGAATAAATCCCGTTTTTTTTGGAATAAATCCCGTTTTTTTTGGAATAAATCCCGGCAAGTTATTGAATTCAAAAAGAAATTAGTCATGCTCAAAATTTGAGCATTCCGTGCGCAGCTGATTTGCACCTCCCTTCCTTACCACGATATGTCGTTAATTATTTTCCAACTAAAAATAATTCATGGCCTGTATAAATAAGCATTCGGGGTGCAAGAAGCTCCTATTTGAGGGGCGCAAGAAGTGCACAAATCGTTTGCGAGATTTATCCGCCCCGACGGAGATAGCGGGAAATAGCACCGACCGGCCGATATAGAATTGGGCCGCTGGGTTATCGCGCAGGCACAGCGTCACTGTGTGGGGATACGCTCGGCGGATGCCGAGGCGGAGAAGATGGGCGACGGCGGGACCGAATCGACCAGGCCCGCTGTACGTCGTCACGCTGATGTGTCGGAAAATACATTCAATGGACACTTATGCTCGCTTAGTCGGGCTTTACAACCTCTATGGCACATCTTCGAGCAAGACTCTGATGACCTGCCATCGATGATTCAGGCTGGCCAACAGGGTGAAACACCAACTACTTCGTCAGCCAGTCGGCATACGACTTGATGTCAATCATCGGCACTGTTCCACTAACCTGTAGCATCGAAATCAGGTTGAACAAGAATGCGGTTGCAGATTTATTTTCGTTGATGAAGTCGTAATCACCCGCTGCTCTATCATAGACATAGTGCCCATGCGCTGCAACGCAGCCGACGTCTAAACGCCCGTCAGCCAAATCAGCCTTCATTATTTTCCTGAAAGGCTCACCGAGCGCCGGCGACCATTCGCTTTCAAGGGTCAAAAGCCCACCTAAGATTGGAAACACCGGTTTTGGGTCATAGGTACCACCCGCATGCGGGATAGGCAGAGACGTCCTGTGTAGTTTACGAACGCTGGCTACCTTCTCCTGTGCGTACTTCACCTGGGCCAGATTGGCGGACTGTTTAGCCTCGAATACAGCGTAGACGCTCTCAGCTGGAACGATAACTTCCCCTTGGTAGTTGAAGATGAACGGGGAATATTGCCGGTCGAAGACCACCACGTCCATTTGCTGGCTGAAGTTACCCCGGCTGTCGACCACGTGTGCCTTAATTGCCTGATAGCGTTGGGGCAGGTATGTCTGAAGTAGCTCTAGCCAAACGCCTTCGCTTGCATCCCCCTTCGTACCAGGATGAGCAAATGATGACCTTGCCATAGAAAGGCGGTGCTGAATATCCTGGTGCAAGTTGCCCAGAAGCTGGGGAAGAGACCAATCCGACATCTAAATACCTCCAGTCTGAAGTTGGCTCGGCATGCTTAGGACAGCGGGAACATCGGGCCGAACAGATTTCGCCAAGCCCGCAGCGCCTCACCATTCTTTCCTTGACGCGTGAGGTTGATGGCCAGCGTTGCCTCTCGTGCAGCTTCCTGCAGCAGCTTCTGCCCGCGGTTCTTCCGAGCATCATCCATGCCGTTACTAATGGCGGGGCCGAGTCCGGCCGGGTCTTTCCACTCGTCCTTGATGCGGTCAGCCAAGGTAGCGAAGAAGGCCTGGATTTCGCGCTCGAACGAACCGCCCCAGCCGCCGTACAGACATTCCAATGCCATCACTTCAATCAGGAAGGAGGGTTTCACCGGCTTCTGCTCACCATGTTTGGGATTGTTGTTCCAATATTTCACCATCCGCACCAAGCCCTTCCATTCGTTGCCATAATCCTGGTGGGCTTTCGTGGCCTTCTTGGCATGGATTTCCGGGTCGGTTTTAATCCATTTGCCGGACGCTGTGTCGGGAATTTCATATTCGGTACCGACGTCGAATGCCGGCACAACGTCGACGCTCAGGATTCGGTAGTCGGTCTTGTCTTCGTCACCAACCTTTACTCCGAAGTCCACATTGATGGAGCGGTCCTGCTTACGCACGGCCGATTTGCCGTATTTCTCGACTAGGGCGTCGTAGAAGGCGTCGAGGACGACCAATGCGGCCTGCTTGTGGTAGTGTTTTTCGTCTTCATCAAGCACGAAGAAGATATCGATGTCCTTCAGTGGCTTAGTCTTGGTATAACGCGCATATGAACCGGTCAAGAAGCTTCGCTTGATGTCGAACTTCGTATCCAGGTATTCGCGTACTTCTTTCTGGCGCGCGGATGCATTGTCTTGTTCGCGCTGATTCAACTCCAGGCGGCGCTTGAATTTCTTGAATGCCTCATTCGTGGTCAGCATCAGGTCTTCCTCCAGTATCCGATTTGTCCGCCGAGGCCGCTGTGTTCCACAGTTGTGCCCAAGCTCTGCTTTGCCATGCCATCCGTCGAACGGTAGCTGCAGCTGCTCCAGCCCTCGACGTCGGGACGACCTTTCGTGCTCTGAAGAATAAGGTCGTACTTTGCCAGCGAGGGCACGACCCCCGCTTTTTTGATGGCGTAGCGCAGCTGGTCGGTATCGGTCCAGAAGCTTCCGTCGCCTGCGGCCTGCCACGAGTACACGATTTCGATGTCCCAGCGGATAATGAGCTTGTCGTTCGAGGGGTCGTACACCTCCAGTACCACCTTTGTCAGATGGCCGGAGTCTAGCCAGGCCTTCATCGCGCGCTTGTTGGATTCCCAACTGGCCACGAATTTGGCAGGGTCCAAGCCACTCAAGACGATGATGTCCTTCAAGCTTTTGAGGATGTTGTCCGTCACGTAGGTAACGGAGTGGGTGTAGTTATAGGTCGCGACGGCGCTCATTTCAGGAAGCCCTCGATGTCCAGAGACATGGCCTGCGCCTTTGTCACGCTTTCATCGGTCGAGATGCCGGTGTCCACGTCACGCGCCGTAATACGGACACTGTGCTTCTTGAGCGCAGCCTGCACCCAACTCAGGTCCGACTTTAGGCACGGCAACGACACTGCCCAGTCGCCCTTAAGCGGTTCGAAACCCAAGCCGTCCTCATTGGCGTCAGCGCCATCGAGGGCGTCTTCGTCATAAAGACAATAGATACGGGTACGCGGCCCATCGCATGTGGCAATGATGGGGGCCATTTTCGGCGCCTGGTCAGCAATTACGCTGGACGCGATGCCCACAACTGCACGCAACTCTTTGCGTGCCGTTGTGTCTTTACCCTTTGTGAGCAGTTCCACGATGGCATCCCACGTATCCATGGCATCGCGGTGCGGAGTGCTGCGGAAGGTACGGCTGACCACGGTAGTCATTTGGCCTTCTCCATCCGCAGACGAACTTGCTTGGCTTGCTTGATGGCGCCCAGCAGGTCTTCGATGGTCACCTTGTTCGGATTAATCGCCGTTTCCCGAGTGGCAGCCAAAGCGTTCGCTACAACCTTGCGGATGGCGCGGCCATCCAGCCCTTCGCATTCATAAGCACACTCGTCGAACTTCTTGCTGGACACCAGTTTGCCGATGTCCGGGAAGGTCTTCGCCACACCGTTGAGACATTGTGTGAGGATGTTCTTGCACGCCTCCTTACCTGGCAATGGCACTTCCAGCACCAGGTCGCAACGAGACATGAAAGCGCTGTCGACCGCTTCCGGGAAGTTACTGGTGGCGATAAAGAGGAGGTTGGGATACCTCTCGGCCAGCATATCCAGTTGAACCAGCACTGCGTCTGTCGCGCGGTGTACATCAACTGGATTCGCTTCCAGGCTCAATTTGGAGCGGTCCGCCGCCAAAGTTTCGACCTCGTCGAGCAACACGATAGTGGGACCGTTAACCGTCGCTTCGGCGATGGACTGCGAGAACAGGTCCGAGACCGCGCGCTGAGTCTTGCCCATGGCCGAACTGGTTAGAGTGTGCGGTTCCACCTCGAGGAGCTGAAACTTCGCGGGCTTAAAGGATTCCGCGACGCGGTGCGCAAGCCCCTTGGCCAACGATGTCTTTCCGGTACCAGGAGGGCCGACCAGCAGGATAACGCCATGCAACGGAATAACCGTGCGGTCGACTTTACCGCGGACGGTGAAGTTGACGATGGCTTGCGACAGGAGCTGGTTCTTGGGCGCGTCTTCTAGGACGATGGAATCCCAGAGTGCTCCGAGATTGGAGTCAGGCAGTTTCCAGATGCGGTGAACGCCTTTGGCTAGGGGTACGTCAGGTTTGAGTTGGTCATTCATCTTTCTCAGAAATTTTAGTGTTATAAAGAGAACGGAACCGTAATATTAAGTGAACTCATTCCCAACGTCAACTATTGTTATACGAAACGTTTTTCCCCTATACTCCCGCGATGTAGTGGACTGCTGATAATTTTGGGGGTTATGTAAATGTCAATTGGCGCAAGACTCGCCGAATTACGATTAAAGAAGGGAAAGTCACTCCAAGAAGTGGCGGACGCAGTCGGGGTCTCGAAGACCCACGTCTGGCAAATGGAGAAAGGAAGAAGTGAAAATCCCTCATCGGAGCTGCTGAAGAAGCTCTCAGACTATTTCGGCGTCACCCTAGAATATTTAGCCGGTACAAGCGGCGCGGTTTCGCTAGTTGATGCTGAAGCTCAGCAATTTTTTCGTGACTTCAAGTCTTTATCCGAGACAGAACGCCAAATCTTGATGCAAACTCTCGAGGTCTTTAAAAACAAGAAGTCAACTGGAGATGGTAACTCTTGACCTAATTGAACTGGCTGACCTGATACGCCCAGAGCAGCTAGTGGATGCAATTCTGCTTCAAAACCCTGACCTTCCAATCCCGGTTCCCCTCGAAGAACTGGCACGTTTAGCCGGTATCTCAAAAATCCAAGCATTTGCCAGCGAGGGGTTTGCCGGCGCATTGATTACCAATGCGGAGAAGTCAGAAGGAGCTATTTTCTACAGCAGTACTGACCCTCGCCCTCGCCAACGTTTTACTATCGGCCATGAGCTCGGCCACTTCTTGCTGCCTTGGCATCGTCAAAGTCAGTTTCAGTGCAAAGCCCAGGACATGAGCTTTGGAACGAACGCGGAGTGGGAACTGCAGGCAAATCAGTTCTCGGCAGAGCTGCTGATGCCGCGCGTCCTAGTGACAAAGCGGCTTCGTGCGCTAGGAGAGCCAGACTTACTGCACGTGCAGACGCTAGCCAACGCGTTCGACACTAGCGTTCACATGACGGCACGACGTTACGTCGAAGTGAACGAGTATCCATGCGCGGTAGTCTTCTCAAAGGACAACGTCATCAGGTATTGCGTCAGAAGTGAATTTTTCGAGCATTCGCTATGTGTCCGGAAGGGGGATTCGCTTCCCACCAAAAGCCCAAGCAGGCTTCCGACCGGAGAAACGGATGATTGGCACGAAATCGACGCTTATTGGTGGCTTAGGATTAAACGCGATGGCGAAGAAGTCGAATCGGTGTATGAACAGACCCTTCGCCAAGAAAGCGGATTCAAGGTAACCCTTCTTACAATGGATTAATTGTTTCCACGGCCGTCACCTCGAAATTTGCAGCCAGCCGTTACTATTGAACTCGCCACGATTGTGGCAGCACATTCTTCTCCAATTGTTTTCCTGAGTTGAAGGATTGGTGCAGTATTATTTTTAGCTAGGATTGAGAAGAGTGGCTAGTAGAGGAAAGCTCAAACCAGCTACGATGAAGGAAGTTAAGTCCAAACAAGGTATCGATGTCGTCCGATGTCGCGAACCACTCTTTCGCCACATCAATCCGCTTGGTGATTGGGGTCGCTAGTGCGGGAATCTACATCCGTCATGATTTGCCGGGTGCGTGACATGAGCCACGAAATTTCCGCATCCGAGAAATTCCATGTGCAAGAGCGGACCTTGTCGTCGATGCCCAGTTCGACCCGGCGCAAGGCATCATCGAAATCCCATCCTTTTGTGTCGATTTTTCGCTGGGTGTAGATGGCAAGTTGCTGCGCCAGGTCTTCGCACGCGGCATACCGCTGATACAGCTCATCGGGCGTCAAACCAGCAGAGCACTTATCGCCGACTTTGCGCAGCAGCAGTTTCGGACTCGAGCCTGCAAGCGAACCCACCAGCGTCTCCTGCGGAAAATTTTCCGGCACAGCATGTTCGTTTGTCATAGCAGCTGACCTGCTAAGAATCGTGTAGCCACCCACTGGGTGAGTCTTCATGTTAATTTTGACATGGAGGTATACATGCAGAAGCGATTCACAGAAGAACAAATCATTGGTGTCCTTCGGGAGGCCGAGGT
>JBATWJ010000062.1:0-2455 GCA_049672545.1 Burkholderiaceae bacterium | reverse complement strand
CGCCAGCAGCGCGGCCACGGCCGGCAGCAGCAGGAGCGGCGACGACTGGCGGCCGGGCATCGCGAACGGCGTGGCGCCGGCTAGAAGTTGAGCGAACGCTTGTCGACCGCCAGCGCCGCTTCCTTGGTCGATTCGGACAGCGACGGATGGGCGTGGCAGATGCGCGCGATGTCTTCGGCCGAGGCGCGGAATTCCATCGCCACCACCGCTTCGGAAATCAGTTCCGACACCATCGGCCCGACCATGTGCACGCCGAGGATTTCGTCGCTGTGGGCGTCGGCCAGGAACTTCACCATGCCGGAGGTATCGCCGAGCGCGCGCGCGCGGCCGTTGGCCATGAACGGGAAGGTGCCGGCCTTGTAGGCGACGCCTTCGGCCTTCAGCTGCTGCTCGGTCTTGCCGACCCAGGCGATTTCCGGCGAGGTGTAGATCACCCACGGGATGGTGTTGAAGTTGACGTGGCCGTGCTGGCCGGCGATGCGCTCGGCCACCGCCACGCCCTCTTCTTCCGCCTTGTGCGCCAGCATCGGTCCGCGCACCACGTCGCCGACCGCCCACACGTTCGGCAGGTTGGTCCTGCAGTCGGCATCGACCGCGACGAAGCCGCGCTCGTCCAGCTGCAGGCCGACGCTTTCCGCGTTCAGGCCGATGGTGTTCGGCACCCGGCCGATCGACACGATCAGCTTGTCGAACACCGCCTTCTGCGCGGCGCCCGAAGCATCCGCGTATTCGACCGTGACGTCCTTCTTGCCGGCCTTGACCGCGCTGATCTTCACGCCCAGATGGATGGCCAGGCCTTGCTTGGTCAACAGCTTCTGCGCTTCCTTGGCGATCTGCTCGTCGACCGCGCCGAGGAAGGCCGGCAACGCTTCCAGCACCGTCACATCGGAACCGAGGCGGCGCCAGACGCTGCCCATTTCCAGCCCGATCACACCGGCGCCGATCACCCCCAGCCTGGCCGGCACGGCGTCGAGCGCCAGTGCGCCGGTGTTGGAGAGAATCAGCTTTTCATCGAACGGCGCACCCGGGAGTTCGCGCGCGTTGGAGCCGGTGGCGACCACCACGTGGGTGGCGGCGAGAGTTTCTTCGGTACCGCCCTCGACCTTGATCTGGTACTTGCCGCCATCGACGGCGGCGAACGAGCCGCGGCCGTGGAAGAAGCCGACCTTGTTCTTCTTGAACAGGTAGGCGATGCCGTCGTTGTTCTGCTTGACCACGCCATCCTTGCGGCCCTGCATCTGGGCCAGGTTCAAGCCGAGGCCCTTGACTTCGATGCCGTGGGCGGCGAACCCGTGGCCGGCATGTTCGTAATATTCGGACGACTGCAGCAACGCCTTGGACGGGATGCAGCCGACATTGGTACAGGTGCCGCCGAGCGCCGGGCCGCCCTTGTCGTTCTTCCATTCGTCGATACAGGCGACCGAAAAGCCGAGCTGCGCGGCGCGGATCGCCGCCACATAGCCGCCGGGGCCGCCGCCGATCACCACCACGTCAAATTGCTTGGACATAACAACCTTTATTCGTATGCGGGAGAAAGAGGAAGGACGGAGGGCCGCCACCGTTCGCGGCGGCCGCCGTCCGTCCTGGACACGGTTACAGGTCGAGCAGCAGGCGCGCCGGGTCTTCCAGCGCTTCCTTCATCGCCACCAGCCCGAGCACCGCTTCGCGGCCGTCAATGATCCGATGGTCGTAGGACAGCGCCAGGTAGTTCATCGGACGGATCACGATCTGGCCGTTTTCGACCACCGCGCGGTCCTTAGTGGCATGGATGCCGAGGATCGCCGACTGCGGCGGGTTGATGATCGGCGTCGACAGCATCGAACCGAAGGTGCCGCCGTTCGAAATCGAGAAGGTGCCGCCGGTCAGTTCGTCCAGCGTCAGCTTGCCGTCCTTGGCCTTGGCGCCGAATTCGCCGATCTTCTTTTCGATGTCGGCGATCGACATCTGGTCGGCGTCGCGCAGGATCGGCACCACCAGCCCGCGCGGCGAACCGACCGCGATGCCGATGTCGAAGTAGCCGTGGTAGACGATGTCGTTGCCGTCGACCGAGGCGTTGATGATCGGATAGCGCTTCAGCGCCGCCACCGCCGCCTTGACGAAGAAGGACATGAAGCCGAGCTTGACGCCGTGCTCCTTCTCGAATTTTTCCTTGTACTTGGCGCGCAGGTCCATCACCGGCTTCATGTTGACTTCGTTGAACGTCGTCAGGATCGCGTTGGTCGATTGCGACTGCAGCAGGCGCTCGGCGATGCGCGCGCGCAGACGGCTCATCGGTACGCGTTCCTCGGGACGGTTTTCAGTACCCGCAGCGCTCGGCGCGGCCACCGGCTGCAGTGCCGGCTTGGCCGGCGCCGCCTTCGGCGCGCTCTGGGCGGACAGCGCGTTGATCACGTCGCCCTTCAGCACGCGGCCATCCTTGCCGCTGCCGGCGACGTCGGACGCCGCCATGTTGTTG
>JBATWJ010000061.1:0-5551 GCA_049672545.1 Burkholderiaceae bacterium | reverse complement strand
TTCCAACCCAGCGGCCGCGGCGCGACCCGCCGCATCCCTCGCATGGCTTTGTGTCCGCGTTGTCGTCGCAGCGACGCCGGTTTGCCGCCGGCTGGCGCCCGACCTGACTCAGGACATCACCACCGGCCCGCCTTTTTCCAGCGCCCGCTGATAGGCCGGCCGCGCTTCCATCTTGTCCTTGTATGCGGCCAGCGCCGGGTAACTGCCGGCGTTTTCCACCCTTGCCAGTGCCGCCGCCACCGGGAAGCTCATCTGGAAATCGGCGATGGTCAGCCGCTCGCCGGCGAACCACGGGTTGCGCGCCAGGTGGGCGTCGATGAACGGCAGCGCGGCGGCCAGGTTCGGATCGACCAGCTTGGCCAGCGCCTGGCCGCACAACTGGCGCGCGATCGGGCGCACGAAGAACGGCATCGGCTGCTTCGGGATCGTCGTGAACACCAGCTTCATCAGCAGCCAGTTCATCAGCGAGCCTTCGGCGTAGTGCATCCAGAAGCGGCACTGGCGCTGCTCGTCGCTGCCCGGCCGCGGCTGCGCCACCGGCGCGCCGGCGTCGCCCTGCGGCCCGTAGGTGTCGATCAGGTATTCGAGGATCGCGCCGGATTCGGCCAGCGTCAGGTCGCCATCGGTGATCACCGGCGACTTGCCGAGCGGATGCACCGCCTTCAGCTCGGGCGGCGCCAGCATCGTCTTCGGGTTACGCCGGTAGCGCCGGATTTCGTACGGCAGGCTGAGTTCTTCCAGCAGCCACAGTACGCGCTGCGAGCGGGAGGTTTCGAGGTGGTGGACGGTGATCATGAGATGCCTGGACGAAGGTGGGTGGGTCGGAAAAGGTCAGGCGGCCGCGGCGCCGGCGGCGGCGGCCTTGCGCGCTTGCGCGAAGGCGACGAAGTAGTCGAGCGAATCGGGGTTGCTCATCGCGTCGCGGTTGGCGATCTTTTCGACCGGCATGCCGAGCAGCAGCTTCTTGATCGGCAACTCCATCTTCTTGCCGGACGCGGTGCGCGGAATCTGCGGTACCGCGAATACTTCATTGGGCACGTGGCGCGCCGACAGCGCGCTGCGGATGCCGGCCTTGATGCGCGCGATCAGTGCGTCGTCCAGCGCGACGCCGTCGCGCAGCACCACGAACAGCGGCATGTAGGATTCGCGCCCCAGGTATTCGAGATCCACCACCAGGCTGTCGAGCACTTCCGGCATCTCTTCCACCGCACGGTAGATTTCGCTGGTGCCCATGCGGATGCCGTGGCGGTTGATGGTGGTATCGGAGCGGCCGTAGATGACGGCGCCGCCGCGCGGCGTGATGCGGATCCAGTCGCCGTGCCGCCACAGGCCCGGATAGACGTCGAAATAGCTGTCGTGATAGCGCGAGCCGTCCGGGTCGTTCCAGAAGTACAGCGGCATCGACGGCATCGGCTCGGTCACCACCAGTTCGCCGACCGCGTCGACGACCGGCTCGCCCTGCTCGTCGAACGCATAGGCGGCGATGCCGAGCCCGCGGCACTGCATCTCGCCGGAATACAGCGGCATGATCGGGCAGGCGCCGACGAACGCGGCGGCGATGTCGGTGCCGCCGGAAATCGACGCCAGCAGGATGTCGCGGCCGATGTTAGCGTAAATCCATTCGTACGCTTCCTGCGGCAGCGGCGAGCCGGTCGAGCCGACCGAGCGGATGCGCGACAGGTCGGCCAGCCGGTTCGGCACGATGCCGGCCTTCATGCAGTTGGTGTAATAGGCGGCGCCGGCGCCGAAGAAGGTGACGCCGGCCTGCTCGGCGAATTTCCACAAGGTGCCGAGGTCGGGCGTGCCGGGGTTGCCGTCGTAGATGCAGATGGTGGCGCCGACCAGGAGGCCGGTGACCTGCGAATTCCACATGATCCAGCCGGTGGTCGAATACCAGTGGAAATGGTCCTGCGGCCCGAGGTCCAGCTGCAGCGCGTGGCCCTTCAGCGTCTCCAGCAGCGCGCCGCCGTGGCCGTGCACGATCGGCTTCGGCATGCCGGTGGTGCCGGACGAATACAGGATCCACAGCGGATGGTCGAACGGCAGCTGCTCGAAGCGGATCGCTTCTGCCGTCGGCTGCAGTAGGCTCGTCCATGTCACCGAGTCCGGCAGCGCCGCCTGCGGATTCAGGTACGGCAGCAGTACCGTGTGCTGCAGCGTCGGCAGTTCGCGCCGCATCGCTTCCAGCACCGGCAGGCGGTCGAAATCGCGGCCGCCGTAGCGGTAGCCGTCGACCGCGATCAGCAATTTCGGATCGATCTGGCGGAAGCGGTCCAGCACGCCGGCGCTGCCCATGTCGGGCGAGCAGCTGGACCAGATCGCGCCGATCGACGCGCAGGCGAAAAACGCCACCGCCGCTTCCGGGATGTTCGGCAGGTAGGCGGCGACGCGGTCGCCCGGCCCGACGCCGAGCGCGCGCAGCTTGTGCGCGACCGCCGTCACTTGCGCGCGCAATTCATCCCACGACAACTGCGCTAGCGGCCGCAACTCGGATTGCGCGATGATCGCCGGCCGGCCGCCTTCGGCGCCGGTGTGGAAACGGAACAGCTGCTCGGTGAAATTCAGCCGCGAACCATCGAACCACTTGGCGCCGGGCATCTTGTGCGCATCCAGCACCTGGCGGTACGGTGCCGAGCTCTTGACCTCGAAGTATTGCCAGATCGATTCCCAGAAATCCTCCAGCCGCTCCACCGACCATTGCCACAGCGCAGGGTAGTCCTGGAACGCCAGCCCCTTTTCGCGCTCCAGCCAGCGCAGGTAGTCGCGCAGGCGGCTGTTTTCGATGCGCTCGGGGGAAGGCGTCCATAGCAAGGGATTGTCGGTCGACATGGTGTGCTCCTGTGTTCTGATAGGTGTGAAGTATGGAATGCGTCCAGGCAGGCGCGCGAAATCGGCGGCCGAGGCGGGTCGGTGTCTGGCGATGCCATTCATTACAGCAATAATCGCCGGCCAGCGCAATCTTTGCAGGCGGTCATCATCGCTGCGCGTAGTTTTACGACTTGCGGTGCGTCGGCCTTCGGACTAACTTGCGGTAAACCCGCTCATTGTTTCCCTTCCCGGAAAGGACATCGAAAATGGACGACGTCGTCATCGTTGCGGCATTGCGCACCGCGGTAGGCAAATTCGGCGGCTCGCTGACCAAGGTCCCCGCTGCCGATCAGGGCGCGCAGGTGATCCGCGCGCTGCTAGCCAAAACCGGCCTGAAGCCGGAACAGATCAGCGAAGTGATCCTGGGCCAGGTACTGACCGCCGGCGTCGGCCAAAACCCGGCGCGCCAGGCATTGATCCGCGCCGGCCTACCGGACATGGTACCCGGCATGACCATCAACAAGGTGTGCGGCAGCGGCCTGAAGGCGACGCACCTGGCGACGCAGGCGATCCGCTGCGGCGATGCCGACATCGTCATCGCCGGCGGCCAGGAAAACATGAGCGCGTCGCCGCACGTGCTGAACGGCTCGCGCGAGGGCCAGCGCATGGGCGACTGGAAGATGGTCGACACCATGATCGTCGACGGCCTGTGGGACGTCTACAACCAGTACCACATGGGCGTCACCGCCGAGAACGTCGCCAAGAAATTCGGCATCTCACGCGAAGAGCAGGATGAATTCGCCGCCGCTTCGCAGAACAAGGCGGAAGCCGCGCAAAAGGCCGGCAAGTTCAAGGAGGAAATCGTGCCGATCGAGATCCCCTCGAAGAAGGGGGCGGTGGTGTTCGATTCCGATGAATTCATCAAGCCCGGCGTCACCGTCGAGTCGCTCGCCGGCCTGCGGCCGGCCTTCGCCAAGGACGGCACCGTCACCGCCGGCAATGCCTCAGGCATCAATGACGGCGCTGCCGCGGTGGTCATGATGTCGGCCCGACGCGCCGATCAACTGGGCCTGAAGCCGCTGGCGCGCATCAAGGCGTATGCGTCGGCCGGCGTCGATCCCGCCTTCATGGGCATGGGCCCGGTGCCGGCCACGCAGCTGTGCCTGAAGAAAGCCGGCTGGACCCACCAGGACGTCGACCTGATGGAAATCAACGAAGCCTTCGCCGCGCAGGCGATCGGCGTCAACCGCGAAATGGGCTGGGACACCGGCAAGATCAACGTCAACGGCGGCGCGATCGCGATCGGCCACCCGATCGGCGCCTCCGGTTGCCGCATCCTGGTGACGCTGCTGCACGAAATGATCCGGCGCGATGCGAAGCGCGGGCTGGCCAGTTTGTGCATCGGTGGCGGCATGGGGGTGGCGTTGGCGGTGGAGCGCTAGGCGCGACACATTCTTCAAGACGGAGCAAGAAAAAACCGGCGTGCGTGCCGGTTTTTTTACGTGGCCCGATTCACTGGGCCGCTACCAAAGTCATGGATGGCGCGGACGTCTCGTCATGGCGCGGACGCCAATCCTCGATGTGCATCGGCGTTTGGTTCGGCGCAAACGCGATCACGGTGTCCCGCCGCGGCACGCTGCCGAGCAGGCAGTTGGCATTGTTCAGTCGTAGTCGCGCGTGTCCATGCCTTCGGCAGAGCGCTCCATTGCCTGCCAATAGGCTTGCAACCCGGCCGCCAGGGCAGTGTCGGCAATCGGCGTGCCGTCGGCATTGCAGAAACTCTTGTCAGGCATGCGGATGTAACGCTGGCCGTCGAACTTGAACTTGATCGGGCGGCCGTAGAGGTAGCGTCGCAGCAGCATCGCGGCGGCGACAACGACGATTAATCCAAGCAGATATTCCATGGCATGAGTGAATGCAGTTGAGGATCAGCGTGGAGTCGTGCAGCGGGTGGTGTACGGGTCGACCAGATGCACGCCGTCGGGCCGGCGATTCTGGTCGATGTAAAACACCACGGCGGGCTGGCCGGAACGATCCGGCTCCAGCGTCCCGACGGCGCCGCTCCAGGTGCCCGAGGTCAGGCGAATCTGGTTTCCTTCGCGCGCAAAACTGCCGCTCGATTTGGTGCCGGCGCGATACGTGCCGTCGGCTGCCAGCGTCAGGCTGATCATGTTGCTGAAGCGCAGTTGGTATTGCGTGGTCTCGCCCAGCTTGAAGCTGCGGATGGCCTCGTTGTAGGCGCAAGTCAGTTTGCCGCTCGGCAGCGTGCCGCCGGTCTGGGTGCCGGCAGCCGATTTTGTCGCCAGCACCACCTGGCCCTTGAAATCCCCGCCGCGCACGCCCTGGCCGGGGATAAAGCTCTCGAAGCGGCCGCGGAAGCTGTCGCTGTCGCAAGGCCCGCCCAGTTCGGCGCGGGCGCGGCCGCTGTCGATACGGAAGTAGCACTTGCCGTTTTCAAGATAGCTGCGGTTCGGCAGCAAGGCCGCACTGAGCGTTTGGCCATCGATGTCAAACTTGGCGTTACCCTTGAAATTGCCGCTTTGCAGCGTGGCCTGGATTTCGAAGCTGCCGATCCCTTCCATGCTGCCGCTGACCGTCAGCGCACCGCTGGCCGGCGTGAGCGGCGCCCCCTGGGCGCTCGCAGCGAGCAGCACCAGCAGCAGCGAAGCTGCCAGCGCCGCTCGGCGTGGTTGTCGCTCGCCCATCACTTAGTTCAGGCCGCCGGCCGCAACCACGTTGCCGC
>JBATWJ010000060.1:0-7328 GCA_049672545.1 Burkholderiaceae bacterium | reverse complement strand
CTGCATCGAGGTCGGCGTGTTCACCGGCTACAGCGCGCTGGCGGTGGCGCTGGCCCTGCCCGACGACGGCCAGCTGCTGGCTTGCGATATCAGCGCCGAATACACCGACGTCGCCAGGCCGTACTGGGAAGCGGCCGGCGTCGCCGGCAAGATCGCGCTGCGGCTGGCGCCGGCACAGGAGACGCTGGACGCGGAACTGGCGGCCGGCGCCGCCGGCAGCTACGACTTCGCCTTCATCGACGCCGACAAGGGCGGCTACGACGGCTATTACGAACGCTGTCTGCAGTTGCTGCGTGCCGGCGGCCTGATCGTGCTCGACAACATGCTGTGGGGCGGCAGTGTGGCGCGGCCGGCGGCCGACGCCGACACCCGCGCGCTGCAGGCGCTGAACGACAAGCTGCTGCGCGATGAACGCATCGACCTGTCGCTGCTGCCGGTCGGCGACGGGCTGACGCTGGCGCGCAAGCGCTGAATGGAGAACGCTGCGCCGGCTGCATGTCGGCCGGGACGCGGCAGCGATTCAGCGGGAAGTGATGAAACGCTCCAGTTTGCCCAGGGTTTGCAGCCCCAGTTCCACCGCACCGAAGCTTTTCGCCTCCTGAAACTCGGCCGCGGTACTGAATACCATGCCCAGCGTCACTTTCGTCGCCCCGTCCTGGCTGTCCAGCGTTGCCCAGGCGTCGGCATGTTTCGGCCCGTTCTCGCCCCATAGAAGCGCATAGCCGATCCTTTCCTCGGGCCGGATTTCGCCATACCGATGGTGGTTCGGGAAGACCGTGCCATCCGGCGCGATCATGTCGAATACCCATTCGCCGCCGGTTCTCAGGTCGATCCGCTTCGTGCGGCAGGAAAATCCGTCCGGCCCCCACCACTGCGGCAGCGTCTCGGGGTTCATCCAGGTGTTCCAGACGACGTTGCGCGGTGCCTGGATGACGCGCTGCAGCACCATGGTGCGCTCAGCAACGCCGGCGAGATTGTCCAGTCCAGCGCCAAAGCCCTGGCGATAGCCGGCCTCCATGTCCTCGGCCAGCGAGGACAGCTGTACCGTGACCGTCAACCGGCTGCGCTCGTCCGCGCCGGAGAACTCGGCCGTCACCAGCGCCGCCGATTGCGTCACGCCGCCGGAGGAGAGCACCTCGTAGTTGACGCTGCGCACAGCCGGCTGCAACGCCAGCCAGCCGCATTCGCAGCGGATATCCGGCTGGCCGTCGACCTTGCAGAGCGAGACTTCGTGCCCGCCGACCCGGGTGTCGGCCTTCAGAAATTCCACGGTGACCGACGGCGTCGGCGCGGCCCAGACCGCTCGCGCGGCAGGCGCCGACCAGGCCTGCCACAGTACCGGCAACGGCGCGGCGATGTCCTTCTCGAAGGTCAACGTCGCAAAACGGTCCTGCCGATCGGCGTCGAATCGCATCGTTGCGCTCCCCGTCAGGCCGCCGGATCCTGCGCCGGCCCGGTCAGCACCATCCACGACACGCCGAAGCGGTCGGCGACCATGCCGAAGCGTTCGGCGAAGAAGGTGCGGTCCATCGGCATCTGGACCTGGCCGCCTGCGCCGAGCGCGGCGAAGCGCCGTTCGGCTTCGGCGACATCGGCTACCAGCAGCGACAGCGATATGCCCTGGAAATTCGGCTGGCCGCCGCAATTGCCGTCGGATGCCATGAGCTCGATGTCGCTGATGCGCAGTTGCGCGTGCATCACCTTGTTTTCGGAGCCGGGCGGCAGCATGCCTTCGGGACACGGATCAGGACTGTCGGCGAAGCGCATCAGCGCCGTCACTTCGGCGCCCAGCGCCTCTTGGTAGAACGCGATCGCCTCCTCGCAGCGGCCGTCGAAGAACAGATAGGGTCGGATTTGCATGGTGCGCTCCTTTGCATCGGTGAGGGAAGGGATGGCGGCGACGGTCTTGCCGGAGGTCGATAATGTGGCGACGGCACCGGCTGTTTTGCAATTTTCGCCAGTATAGCTTTTAACTTGTATAATGCAAGTGAATTATCAGAGATGCCATGAAACGCTCGCAAAACCGTTCCCACTGCCCGGTCAATTTCGCTCTCGAAACCTTCGGCGACACCTGGTCGCTGTTGATCGTGCGCGATATCGTGTTCTGGGGCAAAAGAACCTATGGCGAATTCCTCGATTCGCGTGAGGGAATCGCCACCAACGTACTGGCAGCGCGCCTGGCGCACCTGGAAAAGGCCGGCATCCTGACGCGCGCGCCGCATGAAACCGACCGCCGCAAGGAAGTCTTCACGTTGACCGAAAAGGGGCTGGCGCTGATCCCGATCCTGCTCGAAATGTCGGGCTGGGCGGCGCGCCACGATCCGGAAACCACCGCGCCGCAAGCCTTCGTCGCCGCCGTCTATGCCGACCGCGAGCGGATGTTCGGCGCCGTCACCGACGCGGTGCGCGCCGGCCGCTCGCTGTTCGGCGGCGACGATCCGCTGCTGCGCCGTTGAACGCGCGCTCCGCCGATTTGCGGCACCATGTGCCGTCCCCCACCGCAACCGCAGCCGCCACAGGAGAACGCGTGCAGTCGATCATTTCGGTAAAGAACCTGACCAAGACCTATGCCTCCGGCCAGCAGGCGCTGAAAAACGTCGACCTGGAGATCCGGCGCGGCGAAATCTTCGCGCTCTTGGGACCGAACGGCGCCGGCAAGACCACGCTGATTTCGATCATCTGCGGCATCGTCAATCCGAGCGCCGGTTCGGTGCTGGCCGCCGGCCACGACGTGGTGGCCGATTACCGCGCGGCGCGCGCCGGCATCGGACTGGTGCCGCAGGAACTGTCGACCGACGCCTTCGAGACCGTCTGGGCCACCGTCAATTTCAGCCGCGGCCTGTTCGGCAAGCCGCGCAACCACGCCTACGTCGAGCGCGTGCTGCGCGACCTGTCGCTGTGGGACAAGCGCGATGCCCGCATCATGGCCTTGTCCGGCGGCATGAAGCGGCGCGTGATGATCGCCAAAGCGCTGTCGCACGAGCCGCAGATCCTGTTCCTGGACGAGCCGACCGCCGGCGTCGACGTCGAGCTGCGGCGCGACATGTGGCAGATGGTGCGGCGCCTGCGCGACGGCGGCGTGACCATCATCCTGACCACCCACTACATCGAGGAGGCCGAGGAAATGGCGGACCGCATCGGCGTCATCAGCCGTGGCGAAATCATCCTGGTCGAGGACAAGGCGGCGCTGATGCAAAAGCTCGGCAAGAAGCAGCTGAAGCTGCAGCTGCAGCAGCCGCTGCCGGCCATCCCGGAAGAGTTGCGCGCGCACCGGCTGGAACTGTCGGCCGACGGTTCCGAGCTGGTGTATACCTTCGACGCCGCCGGCGAACAGACTGGCATCGCCGAGCTGCTGCGGCAGCTGAGCCGGCACGGCATCGACTTCAAGGACTTGCAGTCGAGCCAGAGCTCGCTGGAGGAAATCTTCGTCAACCTGGTGCGGGAGCGGGCATGAACTGGTATGCGATCCGGGCGATCTATCTGTTCGAAATGGCGCGCAGCTGGCGCACGCTGATGCAAAGTCTGGCGTCGCCAGTGATCGCGACATCGCTGTACTTCATCGTGTTCGGCTCGGCGATCGGCTCGCGCATGGGACAGATCGACGGCATCGGCTACGGCGCCTTCATCGTGCCGGGCCTGATCATGCTGTCGCTGCTGACCGAAAGCATTTCCAACGCCTCGTTCGGCATCTACATGCCGAAGTTCTCCGGCACCATCTACGAAGTGCTGTCAGCGCCGATTTCCGCGGTCGAAATCGTGATCGGCTACGTCGGCGCGGCCGCCACCAAGTCGGTGATCCTGGGCCTGATCATCCTCGCCACCGCGCGCCTGTTCGTCGCCTTCGAGATCGTCCATCCGCTGTGGATGATCGTGTTCCTGCTGCTGACCGCGATCACCTTCAGCCTGTTCGGCTTCATCATCGGCGTCTGGGCGGACGGCTTCGAAAAGCTGCAGATCATCCCGATGCTGGTGGTCACGCCGCTGACCTTCCTCGGCGGCAGCTTCTATTCGATCCACATGCTGCCGCCGTTCTGGCAGCAGCTGACCCTGTTCAACCCGGTGGTGTACCTGATCAGCGGCTTCCGCTGGAGCTTCTATGGCCGCGCCGACGTCAGCGTGGCTGTCAGCGTCGGCATGACGCTCGGCTTCCTGGTGCTGTGCCTGCTGGCGGTGCGCTGGATTTTCAAGACCGGCTACCGGTTGAAGACCTGAGTGCCCGGCCGGCGCGGCGCGCGCGGCGTACACTGGCGGCTGCCGCTCTCCCGCCAGCCTGTCGTCAATGATGTCTTCCCCGCCTATCGAATCCCTGCTGCACGAGATTTCCGCCTGCCGCGCCTGCGCCGCCAGCCTGCCGCACGAGCCGCGGCCGGTGCTCACTGCCAGCCGCAGCGCGAGGCTTTTGATCGTCGGCCAGGCGCCGGGGCGGCGCGTGCATGAAACCGGTATTCCCTGGAACGACAAGTCCGGCGAAGAGCTGCGCGCCTGGCTCGGCATCAGCGGCGAGCAGTTCTACGACGCCAGCCGGGTGGCGATCGTGCCAATGGGGTTTTGCTATCCGGGAAAAGGCGCGAGCGGCGATCTGCCGCCGCGCCGCGAGTGCGCGCCGCTGTGGCATGCGCGGCTGCTGGCGGCGATGCCGGAAGTGCGTCTGACGTTGTTGATCGGTCGCTACGCGCAAGCCTGGTATCTGAAAAAGTCCTGCAAGCCGACCCTGACCGAAACGGTGGCCGCATATGCCGAATACCTGCCGCGCTACCTGCCGCTGCCGCATCCGAGTCCGCGCAATCGCCACTGGCTGACCATCCATCCGTGGTTCGCCGCCGACGTGCTGCCAACTCTGAAACAACGGGTGGCGGCGGCGCTGGCGCAGGACTGACCCGGCCGTGATAGCGTTGCCGCGGCGCAGTCTTCCGCGCCGGCATGGACGATGTGGCAACATGTGCGGATTCAGGAAACAGGCCAAGGGGTATATGGATCTTCCATTTTCGCGCCGCAGATTTCTCGGCTCCGCACTGTACGGCTCCCTCGGGATAGGGTTGAGCGCCTGCGGCGGCAGCGCATTCGACCAGGACGCCAGCGCGCCGTCGGGACCGGTGCCCGAGGCCCGGATCACGCTCGCGCTTTCCAGCATCGACCAGCTGGCGGCCGACCTGATGCAACGCACCGGCCTGCCCGGGATGGCGGTGGCGGTGGTGCGCGGCAGCCCGGACGGTGTGCATGGATTCCAGACCGTCTATGCCAAGGGTTTCGGCATTCGCGCGCTTGGGGAGCCGGGCGCGGTCGATGCCGATACCGTATTCCAGCTGGCCTCCGTATCGAAGCCGATCGGAGCCACGGTGGTGGCGCAGCAGGTTGGCCTGGGCGGCATCGATTGGAACACGCCGGTACAGAGTCATCTGCCGTGGTTCGCTCTGGCCGATCCGGCACAAAGCGCGCAACTGACGATCGGCGACCTGTATGCGCATCGCTCCGGCCTGCCGCCCGGCGCCGGCGATATGCTGGAAGCGCTCGGCTACGAGCAGCGCTATGTCCTGGAGCATCTGCGTTACCTGCCGCTGGCGCCGCTGCGCAGCCGTTATGCCTACGCCAATTTCGGCATGACTGCGGGCGCGGCGGCGGTGGCGGCGGCGGCCGGCGTGGACTGGGCCAGCCTGTCCGAGCAGGTCCTGTATCGCCCGCTGGGCATGAGCCGCACCAGTTCGCGCTTTGCCGATTTTAGCGGGCGCAGCAATCGTGCGGTCGGCCACGTTCCGGTCAACGGCAAGTGGCAGCGCGGTGAGGTGCGCCAGCCGGACGCGCAGTCGCCGGCCGGCGGCGCCAGTTCATCCGTCACCGACATGGGCCAATGGCTGGCCTTGCTGCTGGGACAGGGCAAGTTCGGCGGGCGGCAGCTGGTGAATGGTGCCGCCCTGGCGAGCGCCCTGTCGCCGCAGATCCTGTCCGCGCCGGCGGACGCAGGCGGGGCGGCCAACTATTACGGCTACGGTTTCAACGTCGGCAAAACCACTTCCGGCAGATTGTCGTATTCCCATTCCGGCGCCTTCACGCTCGGCGCTTCCACCAGCTTCATGGTGGTGCCGTCGACCGGCCTGGGGATTGTCGTGCTGACCAACGGCTTCCCGATCGGCATTCCGGAAGCCCTGGCCGGCCAGTTCTTCGATTACGTGCAGTACGGCCGCATCCAGCAGGACTGGTTCAAGAACATGTCGGCCCGGTTCGCGCCGCTGGCGCTGCCGGAGGGCTCGCTGGCCGGCACCGTGCCCCCGGTCGCGCCGGCACCGGCGCAGCCGCTGGCGGCATACACCGGAAGTTACCGGAATTCCTATTTCGGCACGCTCGACGTCACCGCGCAGAACGGGGTACTGGTGGTGACCGTGGGTCCGCTGGCGCGGCCGATGCCGTTGCGGCACTGGGACGGCGACCTGTTTGCCGCCGTGCCGCCGGGGGACGTCGCGGGTAGCCTGTGCCGCGTCGAATTCGGCGCAGATCAGGTGCTGCTGGAGTTGTATGACTCCGAGGGCTGGGGTACCTTCACGCGCTAGTCCGGTCTCTCCTCATCTGGGCGCCGTCCTTTGGTCATTGAAATAAATCTATGAAACGTACCTTCGTCGTCATCGGCCTCGGCGCCTTCGGCGGCACCGTCGCCCGCGAACTGGCCCGGCTCGGGCACGACGTGCTATGCATCGATTCCGACGCCGGCCGCATCAACGATATCGCCGACGCCGTGACGCAAGCGGTGGTGGCCGACGCCCGCGATGAAAAGGCGCTGCGCGATCTCGGCGTCGCCGAGGCGGACGCAGTGGTAGTGGCGATCGGCGAAGACATCGAAGCCAATATCCTGATCACGCTGAACGTCAAGAACATGTACCGGCCCAAGGTATGGGCCAAGGCACTGACGCACAACCACCACCGCATCCTGCAAAAGCTCGGCGCCGACCACATCGTCCATCCGGAGCACGACATGGGGCTGCGGCTGGCGCACGCGCTGACCTATCCGGAAGTGGCCGACTACATCAACCTCGGCCACGACCTGTTCACGGTCGAGGTGCGCGCCTCCGAGCGGCTGGCCGGACAGAAGCTGGCGGCGCTGGAGCTGGCGCAGCGCAAGATCCGGCTGCTGCTGGTCAAGCGTGGCCGCGAGGTGCTGCTGCCGGTGCCGGAGGATCTGGAATTCGCTGCCGGCGACCAGGTCGTGCTGCTCGGCGCGCTCGGCGATCTGCGCCGCATCTCGGCGCTGCTATGAGAGGGCGGCAGCGGCTGGCGCCATTCGTCGCGCGCCGAGTGCAGGCCGAAGTGCTGCGCCTGACGCCGCCGCAGGCGCTGGTGCT
>JBATWJ010000059.1:0-3962 GCA_049672545.1 Burkholderiaceae bacterium | reverse complement strand
GGCCGGCGGCGGCCCGCTGGCGGCGGCGTATGAAATCGGCGCGCTGGCCGCGCTGCAGGAATCGATCGAGGGGCTGGATCTGAACGACGCCGACATCTACGTCGGCATCAGCGCCGGCGGCATCGTTGCCGCCGGGCTGGCGAACGGTGTCACGCCGCAGCAGATGTGCCGCATGTTCATCGAAAGCGAGCAGGATGCGGCCAGCGGCGCGCGGCTGCGGCCGGAACGCCTGTTCTCGCCGGCCTGGGACGAATTCGGCAGGCGGGCGGCGGCGCTGCCGCAGTTGCTGGCCGGCTCCGCCTTCGACTACCTTCGGCGTGGCGGCAAGACCGGCGTCGCCCATTCGTTCGAGCGCGTCAAGCGGGCGCTGCCGGCCGGCGTGATTTCCGGTACCGGCATCCACGACTTCCTCGCCCGCACCTTCGCCGAAGGCGGCCGCAGCAACGATTTCCGGCAGCTGTCGCGCAAGCTGGTGATCGTCGCCACCGATCTCGATTCCGGCGCCTCGGTCGAATTCGGCCAGCCGGGCTTCGACCATGTGCCGATCTCGCGCGCGGCACAAGCCGGTGCCGCGGTCCCAGGGCTGTTCCCGCCGGTCGAGATCGACGGCCGCCACTTCGTCGACGGCGCGCTGCGCAAGACCCTGCACGCGTCGATCGCGCTGAAGGAGGAGGTCGACCTGCTGCTGTGCCTGAACCCGATCGTGCCGTACAACGGCGCTGCGCCGGCCGGCAGCCTGGCCGGACACGGCTTGCTGACAGTGCTGTCGCAGACGCTGCGCACCATCATCCATTCGCGGCTGGAGATCGGCATGGGCAACTACGCGCGACTGTATCCGGACGCCGACGTGCTGCTGTTCGAGCCGAGCCAGGCGGACGCCGAAATGTTCTTCGCCAACCTGTTCAGCTACACGCAGCGCCGCCGCATGTGCGAAAACGCCTACCAGAACATGCGCCTGATGCTGTGGCAGCGGCGCGCAACGCTGGCGCCGCAACTGGCGCGGCACGGGCTGCGGCTGAAGCTGCCGCTACTGCAGGACGGCAGCATGACACTGGTCAAGGATGCCGGCCGCCGGCGCCGCGACCGCTTCGCGCTCGACCAGCTGCAGGAGACGCTGCAGGACCTGGAGCGCTACCTGAAGGTGGCCCAGGGCTAGCCGGCACCGGGTTTTTCGGTGGTATGCTTGCACCCAAAAAAACCGCCTGGGGAGACGACCTGACATGCAGCAGAAAGCTCCGCGTCGCACACGCGAACGCATACTCGAACTGTCGCTGCGCCTGTTCAACGAATTCGGCGAGCCGAACATCACCACCACCGTGATCGCCGAGGAAATGAACATCTCTCCCGGCAACCTGTACTACCACTTCCGCAACAAGGACGACATCGTCAATTCGATCTTCGCGCAGTTCGAGGCCGAGATCACGCGCATGCTCGGCGTGCCGGACGGCCGCCGCGTCAACATCGAGGACGTCTGGCTATACCTGCACCTGATGTTCGAGCTGGTGTGGCGCTACCGCTTCTTCTACCGCGACCTGAGCGACCTGCTGTCGCGCAACCGCACGCTGGAACTGCACTTCAAGCAGATCCTCGCGTACAAGATCAAGGTCGCGCGCGGGCTGTGCGAAGGGCTGCAGCGCGAGGGCGCGCTGGAGGCGACGCCGGCGCAGATCGACGCACTGTCGACCAACATGGTGGTGGTGTCGACCTACTGGCTGTCCTACGAATACGTGCGCAATCCGCGCAAGTACACCGAGCAGCAGGCGATGGCCGACGCGCTGGCGCGCGGCTGCTACCAGACGCTGTCGCAGATCGGCCCCTACCTGCGCGGCGAGACGCGGCTGTTGTTCGACAAGCTGGCCCAGGAATACCTGAAGAAAATCCAATGAGGAGAAGCGCATGGCATGGAGCAAATTCCCGTATCCCGACGCCGCTTACGAATATAGTGCCGCCGGCCTGAAGAAAGCCTGGAAGCGGCTGCACGCCGGCGACGCCGAGGCGCTGCCGAAGGAAGCGGCGCTGGTCGACGCCTGGATCGCCTTCCACGCCGGCCGCTTCGAGGACGCCGCCAAGGCCGGACTGGCGCAAGGTGTGGCCGGCTACGCGGTGGCCAACAAGGCGACCTGCATCTACGCCACCTATCTGGAAAAGAACGAAGCCAAAAAGCTGAAGCTGTTCCAGGAAGTGGCCGAACGCTGCGAACAGCAGCAGGCCGAGCAGCCGAAGAACGCCGCCGGCTTCTACTGGCACGCCTACGCGCTGGGCCGCTATGCGCAGGGCATCTCGATCACCAAGGCGCTGGCACAGGGGATCGGCGGCAAAGTCCGCAACAGCCTGGAGACCACGCTGAAACTGGCGCCGGCGCATGCCGACGCCCACATCGCGCTGGGCGCCTACCATGCCGAGATCATCGACAAGGTGGGCGCGATGATCGGCGGCCTGACCTATGGCGCCAAGAAGGACGAGGGGCTGCGCCATTTCCAGAAGGCGCTGGAATTGAACCCGGATTCGGCGATCGCACGCGTCGAATATGCGAACGCGCTGGTCATGCTGGACGGCAAGAAGAAACTGCAGGAAGCAACTGCGCTGTACGAGCAGGCGGCGGAGTCCGAGCCGATGGATGCGATGGAAAGGCTGGACGTCGAGCTGGCCAGGGAAGAACTGGAAGACTGAGGTCCGCACGATCCGGCGCGGGACGGGCCTCCTCCCGCCCGGGATGCCCGCCGTCACCGGCCACTTCCGCATAACCCCTCCTTCTCTTGCGCTACCCTACTTCCGGCCCGGCGGCGCCAGCGGCCGCAACTGGATCGGCGCCGACATCACGATCGAGGTGCGGGTTTCGCCGAAGCGGTTGATGTCGCCGACGAACCGCTCCAGATGGCGCACGTCGCGCGCCACCACCCTCAACACGAACGAATCCTGGCCGGTCACGTGCAGGCATTCGAGCACTTCCGGCATCTGCTCCAGCTGCGCCAGCAAGCGCGCCTTGTCCGGCTGCGGCGTGGTGATGCCGATCAGCGCCATGACGCCGTAGCCGACCTTCTCCGGCGCCAGCATCGCGCGATAGCCGGTGATCACGCCGGCTTCCTCCAGCCGTTTCAGCCGCTCGGCGGTGGCCGGCACCGACAGCGCAACCTTGGCAGCCAGCGCGGTCAGCGAGATGCGGCCGTCGGACTGGATCGCCTGCAGGATTTTCCATGAACGGGCGTCGATCTCCATAAAATCCGATCCGTTTTACCGAAATCGGCATCATATTTCAGGAAAGCGCACGTATCCACCTGAATTTCCCGATTCAAACGCCGGCGCCGGCTGGCCATAATGGCCCCCTCGTGCATCGAGGAGTTCGAATGAGCGGCATCCTGTTCTTGAAAGCGGCGCTGATCGGCCTGTCGATCGCCGCTCCGGTCGGCCCCGTCGGCCTGCTGTGCATCCAGCGCACGCTGAACCACGGCGCCCGCATCGGTTTCATCAGCGGCCTGGGTGCTGCCTGCGCCGACGCCTGCTTCGGCATGATCGGTGCCTTCGGCGTGGCCGCCGTGACTCAGGCGTTCATGGCGCTGGCGCAGCCGCTGGCGCTGGCCGGCTCCATCCTGCTGGCCTGGATGGGAATCGGCCTGCTGCGAGCGCCAGCGGCCGAACGGGCGGCCACGGCCGCGAGCGCGGTCCGTGCGCTGCCGGCGTTTTCCTCGGTGTACGCGCTGACGATGACCAACCCGCTGACCATCCTGTCTTTCGTCGCGGTCTTTTCGGCGCTCGGCGCCGGGGACGCCACCGGTGCCGGGCAGGCGGCGCTGATGGTGGCCGGCGTCTTCATCGGCTCGGCATCGTGGTGGCTGGGCCTGGCGTTGACGGTGACGGCGCTCCGGCACCGCATCGGTACCCGCGTCATGGTCGGAATCAATCGCGCCGCCGGCCTGTTCCTGCTCGGATTCGCGCTGTGGCAGCTGGTTCGCGTGGCACTGGCG
>JBATWJ010000058.1:0-3994 GCA_049672545.1 Burkholderiaceae bacterium | reverse complement strand
GCCGGTCGGCACCGTCTGCTTCGGCTGGTCGGCCGGCGGCGCCACCCAGACCGAGCGGCTGGTGTTCGCCGGCGACCGCCAGGCGGTGCGCCGGCAGACCGTGGCGCATGCGCTGCAGGGCTTGCTGCGCATGCTGGAGCAAGCCTGATGCTGGCCCGGTTCGAACGCAGCCGGCTCGACGTCAACGGCGTCACCATCCACCTGCGGCATGGCGGCAGCGGGCCGCCGCTGCTGCTGCTGCACGGCTTTCCGCAGACGCACCTGATCTGGCACAAGCTGGCCGACGCGCTGGCCGAACGGTTCACGCTGGTGATGCCGGATCTGCGCGGTTATGGCGATTCGTCGAAACCGGCAGGTAGCTCGGACCATGCCAATTATTCGAAACGGGTCATGGCCGAGGACATGCTGGAGGTGATGCGCGCGCTCGGCTTCGATCGCTTTGCGGTGTGCGGCCACGACCGCGGCGGCCGCGTCGCGCACCGGCTGGCGCTCGACCATCCGGATGCGGTGGACCGGCTGATGGTGCTCGACATCACGCCGACGCGCACCATGTACGAAAAGGCCGACAAGGAGTTCGCGACGCTGTATTACCACTGGTTCTTCCTGATCCAGCCGGCGCCGCTGCCGGAGACGCTGATCGGCAACAACGCGCAATTCCTGCTGCGCACGACGCTCGGCGGCTGGGGTTCGAACGGCGAATCGTTCATCGATCCGGTGGCGCTGGCCGAATACGAACGCTGCTTTTGCCAGCCGGAGACGATCCATGCGATGTGCGAGGATTACCGCGCCGCCGCCGGCATCGACCTCGAGCATGACCGCGACCACGACGAACGGAAAATCGCCTGCCCGCTGCGCGTGCTATGGGGCGAGCATGGCGTGGTCGGGCGGCTGTTCCAGCCGCTGGCCGACTGGCAGGAGAAATGCGCGCTGCCGGTATCCGGGCGCGCGCTGCCCTGCGGCCATTTCATCCCGGAACAGGCGCCGGACGCGCTGCGGGCGGACATGCTGGAGTTCTTCGGCGCCTGACGGATTATTCGCGGAACTGGTTGATCGCGGCGCGGGTTTCCTGCGCCACCCGGCGCGCTGCCGCGGCGAAATCCTCGCCGTCCTGCGCCTTCGCGTACAGGATCGCGCGCGAGGAATTGATCATCATGCCGGTGCCGGCGGCGGTCTTGCCGGCCACCACGGTGGCGGCGATGTCGCCGCCCTGGGCGCCGATGCCCGGCACCAAGAGCGGCATGTCGCCGACGATCGCGCGCACCTGCGCCAGTTCGGCCGGGAAGGTGGCGCCGACCACCAGCCCGCACTGGCCGTTGCGGTTCCACTTTTCCGCCACCAGCCGCGCCACGTGCTGATAGACCGGCATGCCGTCGGCGTTCAGGAACTGCAGGTCGGAGCCGCCCGGGTTGGAGGTGCGGCACAGCACGATGGCGCCGCGCTCCTTCCACTCCAGGTAGGGCGCGATCGAATCGAAACCCATGTACGGATTGACGGTGACGGCGTCGGCGCCGTAGCGCTCGAACGCTTCGCGCGCGTACTGTTCGGCGGTGGCGCCGATGTCGCCGCGCTTGGCGTCCAGCACCAGCGGGATCTGCGGATGCTTTTCGCGCAGATAGCCGCACACCGCTTCCAGCTGGTTTTCGGCGCGCGCCGCGGCGAAATAGGCGATCTGCGGTTTGAACGCGCAGGCGTGTTCGGCGGTGGCATCGATGATTGCCCTGCAGAATTCGAAGATCGCCTCCGGACGTCCCTGCAGCGGCGCCGGCAGGCGCACCGGATCGGGGTCGAGGCCGACGCACAGCAGCGAATCGTGGGCTTTCCAGGCGGCGGAGAGTTTGTCGAGAAAGGTCACGGCGCGGTCTTTCGGATAGCGTTGGCGGTGCGCGCATTGTAGCGCGCCATGCTATCTTTCCGGCATGACTTCCCTCTCGCGCAAGGACTGGCTGCTGCTGGTTTTCCTCACCCTGATCTGGGGCGCCAACTGGCCGGTGATGAAAATCGCCGTGCACGATTTTCCACCGATCACCTTTCGCCTGCTGTCGGTCGCCGGCGGCGCACTGGTGCTGTGGGCGGCGCTGCGCGTGCAGCGCCTGCCGCTGGCGATTCCGCGCGGCCGGTTCGGTACGGTGCTGGCGCTGGCGATCCCGAACGTGCTGATGTGGCAGCTGTTCATCATCCTCGGCGTCAAGATGCTCAGTTCCGGCCGCGCCGCGATCCTCGGCTACACGATGCCGGTGTGGGCGGTGCTGTCGGGGCTGGTGTTTTTCCGCGAGCGGGTGACCAGGCTGGCCTGGCTCGGCGTCGGCTGCGCGCTGGCCGGCGCGCTGCTGCTGCTGTCGAGCGAATTCGAAAACCTGTCCGGCCAGCCGCTCGGCAGCCTGATGGCGCTGATCGCCGCCGCGTCCTGGGGCTTCGGCACGGTGCTGATGAAGCGCACCCGGCTCGACATGCCGACCGCGGTGCTGACCATGTGGACGCTGGTGATCGGCTCGCTGCTGCTGCTGCCGGTGGCAGTGCTGTTCGAGCACGCCGCCTGGCGCGCGCCCAATGCGGTCGAATGGGCGGCGATCGCGTTCAATGCGGTACTGGCGCTGGCCACCGCGCAACTGCTGTGGTTCCGGCTCGCGCGCACGCTGCCGCCGGTGGCGTCCAGCCTGTCGGTGATGATGATCCCGGTGCTCGGCATCTTCCTCGGCGCCTGGTGGCTGCACGAAACGCCGCACTGGCCGGACTACGTGGCAGCGCTCTTGATCCTGCTGGCAATGAGCACGGTGCTGTTGAAACCGCGCGCCGCCACCCTTACATGAGTATTCTTCGAACAACAACCCTGCAAGGAAGCGACGATGAAAAAATGGCCCGCACTGCTGTTCGCGCTGCTGATGCTGCCGTTTCTGGGCGGCTGCGGCTACAACCAGTTCCAGACCCAGGACGAGGCGGTCAAGGCCGCCTGGAGCGAGGTGGTCAACCAGTACCAGCGGCGCGCCGACCTGGTGCCGAACCTGGTCAATACCGTCAAGGGCTACGCCAGCCATGAGCAGGAGACGCTGGAAGCGGTGACGCGCGCGCGGGCGGCCGCCACCAGTTTCCAGATCACGCCGGAAGTGCTGAACGATCCGCAGGCGTTCCAGAAATTCCAGCAGGTGCAGGGCCAGCTGTCGTCGGCGCTGTCGCGGCTGATGGCGGTGGCGGAAAACTATCCGCAGCTGAAGGCCGACACGCTGTTTCGCGACCTGCAATCGCAGCTGGAGGGCACCGAAAACCGCATCACGGTGGCGCGCCAGCGCTACATCGCGGCGGTCCAGCAGTACAACGTGCTGGCGCGCAGCTTCCCGACCAACCTGACCGCGAAGATGTTCGGGTATACGGTCAAGCCGTCGTTCACGGTGGAAAACGAAAGGGCGATCTCGACCGCGCCCACCGTCGATTTCGGCAAGAAGTAGGCGCCCACGATGGCACTGTGGCGGCTCCTGACGGCACTGGCGCTGGCCGCGTGGCTGACGGCCGCCGGCGCGCAGGACTTCGTGCCGGTGCCGCCGCTGACCGCGCACGTGATCGACCAGGTCGGCATGCTGGATGCGCGCCAGCGCGCGACGCTGGATGGCGTACTGACCGAGTATGAGCAAAAGAGCGGCAGCCAGATCGTGCTGCTGCTGATGTCCTCCACCGCGCCGGAGGCGATCGAGCAGTACAGCATCCGCGTCGCCGACGCCTGGCGGCTCGGCCGCAAGGGCATCGACGACGGCGTGATTCTGGTGGTCGCCCGCGACAATCCATCGTCGCTGCGGCGGCTGCGCATCGAGGCCGGGCGCGGCGTGCAGGGCAGCCTGACCGACGCACAATCGAAGCGCATCCTGCAGGACGTGATCGCGCCGTACTTCCGGCGCAACGATTTCTATGGCGGGCTGAACGCCGGCGTCGCCGCGCTGACCGCGATCCTGGATCAGGAGCATCTGCCGGCGCCGGCCGGCGGCCAGCACGCCGAGCAGGACGACGG
>JBATWJ010000057.1:0-3204 GCA_049672545.1 Burkholderiaceae bacterium | reverse complement strand
GCATGGTGCTGGCGATCTGGGCCGCCGAGGCCGAGCCGGCGCTGCGGGTGGCGCTGGTCGACACCGTGCACAAGAAGACGGCGTTCCTGACCCAGGCCAAGGCCGAACTGGGACTGGCCAACGTCAGCGTCCATACCGGCCGCGTCGAGCAGTTGCGGGCCGGACCGTTCGACGTCATCACCTCGCGCGCGTTCGCCGAACTGGCCGACTTCGTCGCCTGGTCCGGCCATCTGCTGGCACCGGGCGGCCGCTTCCTGGCGCTGAAAGGTATGCGGCCGGACGCCGAAATCGCGCGCCTGCCGGCCGGCTGGCAGGCGACGCGGGTGGAGCCGCTGCAGGTGCCCGGGCTGGATGCTGCGCGGCATCTGGTCACGATCGAAAAACATGCCGCAGCATAGCGGCACAAGAAGGAGCACCGCATGAGCGCACTGTTTCAGTCCCTGGGCGTCACCGACGTCTGGCAATTGATCGCCGCCACCATGGTGTTCCTGATGCTGCCCGGCCCCGGCACCTTTTGCGTCTTGACCTGCGCCGGCCAGCGCGGCTTGCGCGGCGGCTTCACGTCGCTGGCCGGACTGATGCTGGGCGACGCGGTGCTGATCTTCCTGGCGGTGATCGGCGTCGCCGCCTTGCTCAAGGCCAATCCGCTGCTATTCCATGGCGTCCAGTACCTCGGCGCCGCCTACCTGGCCTGGCTCGGCTTCAAGCTGCTGACCGCGAAGGCGGAAGAGGGCGGCGCGGCGGCGGTGCCGTTTTCGAACGCCGCCGACTTCCGCCGCGGCTTCCTGGTGACGCTGATCAACCCGAAGGCGATCGTGTTCTACATGGCGTTCTTCCCGCTGTTCATCGACCCTGCCGCTCATCGCGGCAGTCTGACCTTCATTGCGATGGCGGCGGTGATCTCGTGCTGCACGCTGTTTTATGGCAGTCTGCTGGTGCTGGCCGGCAATGCCGCGGCGCGCCGGCTGGCGCACAACCGGCGCATCGCCGCCTTCGCCACCCGCGCCGCCGGCGTGTTTTTGATCGGCTTCGGCATCAAGCTCACCACCAACTAAAACAATATGGCCAAGATATTCTGTGTCGCCAACCAGAAGGGCGGCGTCGGCAAGACCACCACCGCCGTCAACCTCGCCGCCGGGCTGGCGCGCATCGGCCAGCGCGTGCTGCTGGTCGATCTCGACCCGCAGGGCAATGCGACGATGGGCGCCGGCATCGACAAGTCGGCACTCACGGCCTCGGTCTACGAAGTCCTGCTTGGCATGGCGCAGTTGCCGGAGGCATGCGTGCGCTCCGGCGCCGGCGGCTTCGACGTGCTGCCGGCCAACCGCGAACTGGCCGGCGCCGAGGTTGAAATGGTGGCGCTCGAGAATCGTGAAACCCGGCTGAAGGCGGCGCTGGCCGGGGTCGACGCCGAGTATGACTTCATCCTGATCGACTGCCCGCCAGCGCTGTCGATGCTGACCTTGAACGGCCTGTGCGCGGCCAATGGCGTGATCATCCCGATGCAGTGCGAGTACTACGCGCTGGAAGGCTTGTCGGACCTGGTCAATACCATCAAGCGCGTGCACGCCAAGCTGAACCCCGACCTGAAGATCATCGGCCTGTTGCGCGTGATGTTCGATCCGCGCATGACGCTGTCGCAGCAGGTGTCGGCGCAGCTGGAGCAGCATTTCGGCGACAAGGTGTTCAAAACCGTGATCCCGCGCAACGTGCGGCTGGCCGAAGCGCCGTCCTACGGCATGCCGGGCGTGAATTTCGATCCGGCGGCGAAGGGCGCGCAGGCCTACATCGCGTTCGGCACCGAGATGGTGGAACGCATCAAGACAATGTAATTTTTGTGAATCGCGTGACAGAGTTTATGTGGCGCAGTACGGCCAGTTACTCTGTCCCCGACGAGTTTTATGAATTGCGGGACAGAGTTTATGAGCCAGCGAATTACTCTGTCCCCAACAAATTAGAAAAGACAGTATGGCAACCAAAAAATCCAAAGGCCTAGGGCGCGGACTGGAAGCGCTGCTGGGCGGCTCCGCCGACTTCTCGGAGGCAGTCCCGAGCGTCGCCGGCGCGCCGTC
Organism: Burkholderiaceae bacterium; assembly: GCA_049672545.1. Lineage (GTDB taxonomy): Bacteria > Pseudomonadota > Gammaproteobacteria > Burkholderiales > Burkholderiaceae_D > DATJCV01. The sequence goes on along the minus strand of JBATWJ010000057.1, from coordinate 1,132 downwards.
GGCGCTGCCGGTGGCGCAATTGCGGGCGGGTAAATATCAGCCGCGCACGCGCATGGACGAAGGCGCGCTGGCCGAACTGGCGGCCTCGATCCAGGCGCAGGGCGTGCTGCAGGCGATCCTGGTGCGGCCGGTCGCCGCCGACGGCGAGGTCCGCTACGAAATCATCGCCGGCGAACGGCGCTTTCGCGCCGCGCAACTGGCCGGCCTGACCGAAGTGCCGGTACTGGTCAAGGACGTCGACGACCAGGCCGCGGCGGCGATGGCGCTGATCGAAAACATCCAGCGCGAAGACCTGAACCCGCTGGAAGAGGCGCAAGGTATCGCGCGCCTGATCGGCGATTTCGGCTTCACCCACGAGCAGGCGGCCGGCGCGGTCGGCCGCTCGCGCAGCGCGGTCTCGAACCTGCTGCGCCTGTTGAACCTGGCGGCGCCGCTGCAGACCATGCTGATGGCCGGCGACATCGACATGGGCCACGCGCGCGCGCTGCTGGCGGTCGACGGCGCGACCCAGATCACGCTGGCCAACCAGGTGGTCGCCAGGCGGCTGTCGGTGCGCGATACCGAAAAGCTGGTGGCGCGTGCGCTGGCGGGGGAAGAGGGCGGTGCCGCCGCCGCGCCGCGCCAGGAAAGGTCGCGCGACATCGTGCGGCTGGAAGAAGAATTGTCCGACCTGCTGGCGACCGCGGTCAGCATCAAGACCCGGGCCAGGAACCGCGGCCAGCTGGTGATCGACTTCGCCAATTTGGATGCACTCGACGGCGTCATCGCACGCCTGCGTAGGTAAGGGAGTATGCGCCTAAAGCGGCGGTACCGCGGCCGAGCTATGGCGGCATGCACGGGAGTATCCGGCGTCGGCAGCAATATGCCGGGGCTTTTTGCGCACTTCGCGCAGCCGGCACGGTGAGCACGGCATGACGGACGTCACCATCCTGTTGCTGCCGGGCCTGTACGGTTCCGGCGCCGGCCACTGGCAGACGTTGTGGGAAGAACGGCTGCCGCGTGCGCGGCGCGTGATGCAGCGCAACTGGGACGCGCCGCGGCGCGCCGAGTGGGTGGCACAATTGGACGCCGTGCTGCGCGAAACGGCCGGACCGGTGCTGCTGGCCGCACACAGCCTCGGCTGCGCCACCGC
>JBATWJ010000056.1:0-6495 GCA_049672545.1 Burkholderiaceae bacterium | reverse complement strand
ACCCCGGTTACCGCGCCGGCGCCCGGCCAGCGCCGCATCGTCGTCGGCCAGCAGGAACTGGAGTATCGGCTGCTGCGCTCGAAGCGGCGTTCGATCGGCTTCGTGATCGACGACGACGGCCTGCGGGTGACCGCGCCGCGCTGGGTCGCGCAGGCCGAAATCGAGCTGGCGATCCGCGACAAGGCGCGCTGGATCCTCACCAAGCTGGCCGAACGGCGCGAGCGGTCGGCGCGCCGGCTGCAGCCGCAGATGCAGTGGCGCGACGGCGCCACCCTGCCCTTCCTCGGCGCCGACCTGACGCTGCGTCTCGTCCCCGGCCAGGCGCAGGTGCTCGACTATGATGCGGCCAGCCGCACGCTGACGCTGTCGCTGGCGGCGGACGCCGGCGAACAGCAGATCAAGGACCGGGTGCAGGGCTGGCTGCAGCAGCAAGCGCGCGACCTGTTCGCCGAACGGCTGCCGCTGTACGCGGCGCGGCTACAGGTCGGCTACCGGGCGTTCGCGCTGTCCTCGGCCACGACGCAGTGGGGATCGTGCACCGCCGACGGCCGCATCCGGCTGAACTGGCGGCTGGTGCATTTCGCATTGCCGCTGATCGACTACGTGATCGCGCACGAGCTGTCGCACCTGCGCGAAATGAACCACGGCCCGCGCTTCTGGCAGACCGTGCAATCGATCTTTCCGGAGTTCGAAGCGGCGCGCAAGGCGCTGCGCAACAGCGCGCCGGACGTGCTGCCGATCTTCTGAATCCCATCAAACCAGGGAGTATGGCGTTTTTTCCGACTATACCGGGCGCCTTTCCTGCGGCTTCAAAAATACACCGTCCTGTATAAAAGGATGCGGTCAGGCTGCCGCCTCCGCCCTTTCGATCAATTCGATCTTGTAGCCATCCGGATCGGTGATGAAGGCGATCACGGTCTTGCCGCCCTTGACCGGGCCGGCCTCGCGCGTGACGTTGCCGCCGGCCGCCTTCACCGCGGCGCAGGCGCGCGCCGCGTCGTCGACGCCGATCGCCACGTGGCCGTAGGCGGTGCCCATCTCGTAGTGCGACACGCCGTGGTTGTAGGTCAGTTCCAGCTCGGCATGCTCGGGATTGCTGCCGTAGCCGAGGAAGGCCAGCGTGTACTTGTATTCCGGATTTTCGGAGGTGCGCAGCAGCGTCATGCCGAGCACGCGGGTGTAGAAATCGATCGAGCGCTGCAGGTCGCCGACCCGAAGCATGGTGTGAAGAATGCGCATCGCGGCTCCGATAAAAAAGCGGGGAAGCCATGATTGTAGCCAGCGCCGCCGGACCGCGTGCGCAATGAAAAAGGGCGGAATGCTCCGCCCTTGCCTCCGCCTCGCCCGGGCAGCCTCAACGGCTGGCGAATTTCTCGCCCAGCAGGTTTTGCTTCAGCTGCTCGTCGGCCGGGTTGTCGCCGAGCCAGATCTTCAGCAGCGCGTTGTAGAAGCCGGCGTCCGGCAGCGGTCCGGAAATCTTCTTGCCGTTGTGGCTGGAGACGGTGCCGGCACCCGGAATCCAGTCGGTGGTGATGACGTCGCCCTTCTTCAGTTCCGGGATCGACGCGAACATTTCGCCGAACTGCATCATCTGGGTGACGTACTTGGCGCGCTCCTCGCGCGTCGAATTGTTCTTGATGCCGGCCATGAAGCTCTGGCCGAATTCCTCGTTGCTGATGTCGCGCATCATCACCAGCGTCACCCGCTTGGCGCCGGGTGCGGCCAGCACGTCGGCGGTGCTGGCCTTCTTGTCGGCCAAGTAGAGCCCGGCGGCATAGACCTTGAAGATCACCTTGTAGCGTACGCCGGCGCCGTTCAGTTTCAGTTGCTGGTTGGCGACCTGCGCGGTGTCGTCCAGCTTGACGCCGGCCACTTCGGTGGCGCTAGCCACAGTGCAGGCCGCCGCCAGCAGCCAGGCCAGCGCCAGGCGCGCACCGATTGCGTATTTGCTCATTTTTTCTCCCCTGATGCATGCCGGCGCCGCATGGCCGGCAATAAAAAGAACGGTCGTTTTATTATTGTTTCTAGAGCATAGTGAAGAAGTACCGTATTGGCAATCGGAAAATGGAAGTGCCGGACAACAAAAAGCCGCCGGTGAAGCGGCGGCTTTTTGTTGTCCGGGACGGCAAGGCTATTCGAAGAATTCCTTGACCTTGTCCTTCCAGGACTTGCTTTGCGGGCTGTGGCGCGAACCGCCCTCGGTGGTGGAACGCTCGAATTCGCGCAGTAATTCCTTCTGCTGCTCGGTCAGCTTGACCGGCGTTTCCACCGCCACGTGGCAGAACAGGTCGCCAGCATAGCCGGAGCGCACGCCTTTGATGCCCTTGCCGCGCAGGCGGAAGATCTTGCCCGATTGCGTGCCTTCGGGGATCGTGAAGCTCGCCTTGCCGTTCAGCGTCGGCACCTCGATCTCGCCGCCCAGCGCCGCGCGCGCGAACGAGATCGGCATTTCGCAATGCAAGTCGTCGCCTTCGCGCTGGAATACCGGGTGCGGCTTGATGTGGATCTCGACGTACAGGTCGCCGGCCGGGCCATTGTTCAGGCCGGGTTCGCCGTTGCCGGACGAGCGGATGCGCATGCCGTCGTCGATGCCGGCCGGAATCTTCACTTCCAGCGTCTTGTTGCGCTTGATGCGGCCGGCACCACCGCAGGTGACGCACGGGTCGGGGATCATCTTGCCGCTGCCGTGGCACTTCGGGCAGGTCTGCTGGATCGAAAAGAAGCCCTGCTGCATCCGCACCTGGCCATGGCCGCCGCAGGTGGTGCAGGTGACCGGGGAGGTGCCGGGCTTGGCGCCGGACCCGTGGCAGGTATCGCAGTTGTCCCAGGAGGGCACCCGGATCGTGGTGTCGAAGCCGTGCGCGGCCTGCTCCAGCGTGATGTCGAGGTTGTAGCGCAGGTCGGCACCGCGGTACACCTGCGGGCCGCCGCGGCCGCGGCCGCCGCCGAAAATGTCGCCGAAGATGTCGCCGAAGGCATCGGCGAAGCCGCCGGCACCGCCGGCGCCGAAACCGCCGCCGCCCATGTTCGGGTCGACGCCGGCGTGGCCGTAGCGGTCGTAGGCTTCCTTCTTCTGCGGGTCGGACAGCATCTCGTAGGCTTCCTTGGCCTCCTTGAACTTTTCTTCCGCACCCTTGCTGTCCGGATTGCGGTCCGGATGATATTTCATCGCCAGCTTGCGATAAGCCTTCTTGATCTCGTCGTCGGACGCATTCTTGCCCACGCCCAGTACTTCGTAAAAATCGCGCTTTGCCATTGTTCAGGCACCCCGGTTATCTGCAAAAACGCCGAGCGGAAGCAGCGCGCTTCGACCCGGCGCGTCAAGGCGGCCGGAACCTGGTTCCGGCCGCCCGACGGTGGAGCGTTACTTGTTGTCCTTGACTTCCTTGAAGTCGGCGTCCACCACGTCGTCTTCCTTGGCACGGCTTTCGCTGCCTTCGCCGCCGCCACTCTGGCCGGCACCGGCGCCGGCCGCCTGTTGCTGCGCCTGCATGTCGGCGTACATCTTCTCGCCGAGCTTTTGCGCGGCCGCCGACACCGCGGCCGACTTGGCGTCGATGGCGGACTTGTCGTTGCCCTTCAAGGCTTCTTCCAGTTCCTTGATCGCGGCTTCGATCTTGTCCTTCTCGCCGGCATCGAGCTTGTCGCCGTGCTCGGCCAGCGCCTTCCTGGTCGAATGCACCAGCGCGTCGCCCTGGTTGTGCGCCTCGGCCACTTCCTTCATCCGCTTGTCTTCCTCGGCGTTGGCTTCGGCGTCGCGCACCATCTTCTGGATTTCTTCCTCGGTCAGGCCGGAATTGGCCTTGATCGTGATCTTGTTTTCCTTGCCGGTCGCCTTGTCCTTGGCGCCGACGTGCAGGATGCCGTTGGCGTCGATGTCGAAGGTGACTTCGATCTGCGGCGTGCCGCGCGCGGCCGGCGGGATGCCTTCCAGGTTGAATTCGCCGAGCGCCTTGTTGCCGGCCGCCATCTCGCGTTCACCCTGGAACACCTTGATCGTCACCGCCGGCTGGTTGTCGTCGGCGGTCGAGAACACTTGGGAGAACTTGGTCGGAATCGTGGTGTTCTTCTGGATCATCTTGGTCATCACGCCGCCCAAGGTCTCGATGCCGAGCGACAAGGGGGTGACGTCCAGCAGCAGCAGGTCCTTGCGTTCGCCCGACAGCACCGAGCCCTGGATCGCGGCGCCGACCGCCACCGCTTCATCCGGGTTGACGTCCTTGCGCGGGTCCTTGCCGAAGAACTCCTTGACCGTTTCCTGCACCTTCGGCATGCGCGTCATGCCGCCGACCAGGATGATGTCGTCGATGTCGGACACCTTGATGCCGGCATCCTTGATCGCGGTGCGGACCGGATCGATGGTGCGCGAGATCAGTTCCTCGACCAGCGATTCCAGCTTGGCGCGCGTGATCTTCAGGTTCAGGTGCAGCGGCGCGCCGTTCGCCATCGCGATGTACGGCTCGTTGATTTCGGTCTGCTGCGACGACGACAGTTCGATCTTGGCGCGCTCGGCGGACGCCTTGATGCGCTGCAGCGCGATCGCATCCTTCGACAGGTCGAGGCCGTTGATCTTCTTGAATTCGTCGAGGATGTAATCGATGATGCGCTGGTCGAAGTCCTCGCCGCCCAAGAAGGTATCGCCGTTGGTGGACAGCACTTCGAACTGCATTTCGCCGTCGACGTCGGCGATCTCGATGATCGAGATGTCGAAGGTGCCGCCGCCGAGGTCATACACGGCGATCTTGCGGTCGCCCTTGCCGCTCTTGTCGAGGCCGAACGCCAATGCCGCCGCGGTCGGTTCGTTGATGATGCGCTTGACCTCGAGGCCGGCGATGCGGCCGGCGTCCTTGGTGGCCTGGCGCTGCGAATCGTTGAAGTAGGCCGGCACCGTGATCACCGCCTCGGTCACTTCTTCACCCAGATAGTCTTCGGCGGTCTTCTTCATCTTGCGCAGCACTTCGGCCGAAATCTGCGGCGGCGCCAGCTTCTTGCCGCGCACCTCGACCCAGGCGTCGCCGTTGTCGGCCTTGATGATCGAAAACGGCATCAGGCCGATGTCCTTCTGCACTTCCTTTTCATCGAACTTGCGGCCGATCAGCCGCTTGATCGCGTACAGCGTGTTCTTCGGGTTGGTGACCGCCTGCCGCTTGGCCGGCGCGCCGACCAGGATCTCGCCGTCTTCCTGATAGGCGATGACCGACGGCGTGGTGCGCGCGCCTTCGGAGTTTTCGATGACCTTGGACTGGCCGCCTTCCATGATGGCGACGCAGGAATTGGTGGTGCCCAAATCGATGCCGATGATCTTGCCCATGATTTTTATTCCTTTATTCCTTGAATGTGACTGATGACTGAAATACCGATATTTTCAATATGCGGAAAAGACGAGCGCTTTCAAGCACCGGAGGGCATTTTCAGCCGGAATTTTCTTGTGCCACCGTCACCAGGGCCGGACGCAGCAGCCGGTCGGCGATCGTGTAGCCCTTTTGCAGCACCTCGACCACGGTGTTCGGTTCCTGCGGCGCCGCCACCAGCGACAGCGCCTGGTGCTTCATAGGATCGAGCTTTTCGCCCGGTTGTGGGTTGACTTCGAGCAACTTGTGCTTCTCGAAGGCGCTGGTCATCTGCTTCAGCGTCATCTCGACGCCGGCCTTCAGCGATTCGACCGACGGCGTGTCGATCTTCAGCGCCATTTCCAGCGCGTCGCGCACCGGCAACAGCGCTTCGGCGAAGCCCTCGACCGCGAACTTGTGCGCGCGGGCGACTTCTTCCTGGCTGCGCCGGCGCATGTTTTCCACTTCGGCGCGGGCCCGCAGGAAGGCGTCTTCCATCTCCTGCGCGCGCGCCTCGGCGGCAGCCAGCCGTTCGTCCGCCTCGGGAGCGGCGGCGCTAGCGGCTTCGGCAGCCGCGGCGCCGTCGGCCGGCAACGGCTGTTCGGTCTGGCTATTCTTGTCTTGCTCTTGCATTCACAACCTCCCACAAACGATTCAGTAACGAAACCCGTGACAAAACGACAAATGGGGTATTCCCTTATTTTTTCAAGGGATTACCGTACAAGCGTGGTCCTCGGGAGCGTCCCGGCGGCGGCCGGCATTTTCCGTTACAACAAGTTACCGGGGCGCGCTGGCAGCCTGGACGACGGCGCAGTATGCTGATTGAACCGGCCCGTCGAGCGGCCGGCCCTGACCGCAGGGTGTCCATGAAACTGCAATTGATCCTCGTCTCCGTCGTGCTGTACGTGATGCTGGCCACGCTCTGGATTTGCCGGACGGGGCTGGTGGCGCTGTACTGACGCGAAGCCTGCGATTCTAGCAAAAGCCGCGGCAAAAACCGCGCGCGGGTCCGGCACGCTTTTAAAAATTCGGGAGTATGCCAAAAAATCGGCCTATCCCGCAGTATTTACCGGCGGCTTTAAAATTACTCCCAAGTGTATCTAATGCGTTGCGCCAAGCCGCAGGGCCGCCGCGCGCGCCGCTTCGGCTTCGCGCCGGTCAGAGG
>JBATWJ010000055.1:0-2459 GCA_049672545.1 Burkholderiaceae bacterium | reverse complement strand
GCCAGCACCTGGCCGCGCTGCAGGTCGCGCGCCAGCAGGCGCACCGGCCGTTCTGCGTCCGGCTCGTAGCCGGGCGGGCGCGGCGTGGTATCGGTCAGCGGCTGGACCGGGACATGGTTGGGCATTGGCAGAATTTCGATAAAAATTGTCTTTCTATCTTAAAACAGACTTCGGCTTTTTGCCTACACTGGCATCTGCTGCTGCCCGGTCCGCACTGCGGGCCGCTCTCGGGCCGCGAGCCGGTCCGCCGCGTTCACCGTTCAAAGGAAACCCATGAGCATCGCTGTTCCCAGCCTGCGCCAGGATGCGCAAGTGATCGGCCTGGTCGGCATCGGCCACGCCGTCTCGCACTTTTTCCATCTGATCCTGGCGCCGCTGTTTCCGTGGCTGAAGGAGGCGTTCGTGCTGTCGTACGCCGAACTGGGCTTCCTGATGACGGTGTTTTTCATCGTCTCCGGCGTCGGCCAGGCGCTGGCCGGCTTCGTGGTCGACCGCCTGTCGGCGCGCTCGGTGCTGTACTTCGGCATGGGCTGCCTGGTGCTGTCGGCGCTGATATTGTCGGTGGCGCAGAACTATCCGATGCTGCTGGCCGGCTCGATGCTGGCCGGGCTCGGCAATAGCGTGTTCCATCCGTGCGACTTCACGCTGCTGAACAAGCGCGTGACCAGCGCGCGGCTCGGGCATGCGTTTTCGGTGCACGGCATTTCCGGCAACCTCGGCTGGGCGGCGGCGCCGATCTTCCTGGCCGGCATCGCCAGCATCGCCGGCTGGCGCGTCGCGCTGCTCGCCGCCGCCTTCATCCCGGCCGCGGTGCTGCTGCTGATGGTGGTCTACCGCGACCTGCTGCAAACCGAGCCGGCCGCCGGCCACGATCCGCGCGCGGCCAAGGGCAAGGCGCCGGCGATCGATCTGCTGGGTTTTCTGAAGAGCCCGGCGATCTGGCTGTGCTTCGCCTTCTTCGTCATCAACGCGATGGCGCTGGGCGGCATCCAGAGCTTTTCGTCGACCAGCCTGCGCGACCTGTACGGCATGCCGCTGACCTGGGCCACCACCGGCTTCACCGCCTACATGCTGGCGTCGGCCGGCGGCATGGTGATCGGCGGCTTTGCCGCGTCCAAATCCGATCGTCCGGAACGCATCATCGCGCTGGCGCTGGCGGCTTCCGGCGTGATGGCGATATTGATCGCGGCCGCACTGGTGCCGGCGCTGTTCGCGGTGGTGCTGATGGGCGGCGTCGGCTTCGGCGCCGGTGTCGCCGGGCCGTCGCGCGACCTGCTGATCCGCGCCGCGGCGCCGAAAAACGCCACCGGCCGCGTGTACGGCGTGGTCTATTCGGGCAACGACATCGGGCTGGCGATTTCGCCGCTGCTGTTTGGCGCGATGATGGATGGCAGCCATCCGGCCTGGGTGTTCATCCTGATCGGCGGCTTCCAGTTCCTGGCGATCCTGACCGCGACCCGGGTCGGCAACGATACCGCGCGCAAGAACGCGCTGGAGGCGCAGGCGGCGTAGCAGGGCGGGCTTTTATAATCGGCGCTTCGATCATTCGCCCGTACGGAGAAACCATGTCTTTTGCCACCTGCGACATTTGCGATGCCAACGAGGACAAGCTGGACGGCGGCGGGCTGGCGGTGCTGCCGCCGGTGTTCGCCGCGTTCGGCGCAGAGTCGCGCTTTTGCGGCCCGGCCGCGACGCTGAAGGTGTTCGAGGACAACACGCTGGTGCGCGCGACGCTGGAGACGGCCGGCGAGGGCCGCGTGCTGGTGGTCGACGGCGGCGGCAGCCGGCGCTGCGCGCTGGTCGGCGGCAACCTCGGCCAGCTGGCGGAAAAGAATGGCTGGGCCGGCATCGTGGTCGACGGCTGCATCCGCGATTCGGAAGAAATCAATGCCTGCCGGATCGGCGTGCGCGCGCTGGCCACGCATCCGAAGAAAAGCGCCAAGAAGGGCGCCGGCGAGCGCGAGGTGCCGGTGACGATCGCCGGCATCAGAGTCGCGCCTGGCAACTGGATCTATGCCGATGCCGACGGCGTGCTGGTGGCGGCGCAGAAGCTGGCGTAGCGGCACAGCGGCAATTTCGACGTGCGCCGGCCACCGGCCGTTTCGATGCTGCTGCATATACTCCCAATGGGTGCGGCCTGTGCCGGGCGTAATGCCTGTGGATTTTGCCTATACTCCCTTTGATTTGAAATCGGCCGGACCCATTCCGTAGCCCGTATCTGCACAAAGGCCGCCGGCGCTGCATCCGCCGGCGGTCTTTCACATCGCACAGCCCACGCCGCGCTGCGCCCTCAGTACGCTGCCGCCACCGCATGGTTGATCAGCGCGCCGCCGCCGATCAGCCAGGCGAACAGCAGGCCGGCCAGCAGCAGCGGCTTGACGCCGGCGCGGCGCACCGCCGACAGATGCGTCGACAGGCCGAGCGCTGCCATCGCCATCGCCAGCAATGCGGTATCGACG
>JBATWJ010000054.1:0-10093 GCA_049672545.1 Burkholderiaceae bacterium | reverse complement strand
CGGCAGCACTTCGCGCTCGAACGCGGCGAAAGGGACGTAGGATATGGCAGGCATGGCGGATGGTTCGGCAAGCTGGGGTCGCAAGTCGGACATGACGGTCTTTTCGAAAAGGGAGGCGCGGGATGCGGCCGGGACGAATGCGCGACGGCAGACGCCGCTGGCGGATGTTTTGATTGTATCGACGAAGCCGATAGATTTATTCTGGTAATGTCGCGCACTATCCAAATTTTGTTATAGGTGCGAAAATTTCGCCGAATAAAGTTTTCCGAGGATCGAATGCTCGACAAGATCAGCAAGAAAATTCTGGATGAACTGCAAAACGACGGTCGCATCAGCAACGTCGACCTGTCGGCGCGCGTCAACCTGTCGCCGGCGGCTTGCCTGGAGCGGGTGCGCAAGCTGCACGAAGCCGGCTACATCCTCGGCTACACCGCGCAACTGAATCCGCATCTGCTGGACGTGTCGCTGCTGGTCTTCATCGAAGTGGTGCTGGAGCGCACCACGCCGGAAGTATTCGACGCCTTCAAGCGCAGCGTGCAGACGATTCCGGAAGTGCTGGAATGCCACCTGGTGGCCGGCGGCTTCGATTACCTGGTCAAGGCGCGCGTGAAGGACATGAACGCCTACCGCGAATTCCTCGGCAAGTCGCTGCTGCAGCTGAAGGGCGTGCGCGAGACGCACACCTACGCGGTGATGGAGGAAGTCAAGAGCACGACGCGGCTGGTGATCCGCTAGCTGCTTCGTATACTCCCATCATTTACGGCCTATGCCGGGCGTAAACCCTGCGGATTTTTCCTATACTCCCACCATTGTTTGCCGGCGGCTGTCGTCCTGGGCAAAAAAACGGCCCGCGCGAGGCGGGCCGTGGCATCACCGGCGCGGCGCTCGTCGCGCCGCCCGCTGGCTGAGGTCGACTATAGCCTGATGCTCTTCAGATCGCCGGTCAGGTAACCGACCGCGGCGCCGAACTTGTCCCGGTAGTTGCTCTTCAGCAGCGGATCGAGCTGGTCCTTGACCTTGGCGTGGATGCCGCCCCAGTCGCCGGCGTGCTGGAAGTTGTTCATGATGTAGGTCCAGCCGTTGATCTCGTCGACTGCGTGCAGGCCGGTCGACTCGCCGCCGGCCGGGATCGACATCACCCGCGCCAGCTGCTTGGTGTCGATGTGGTAGGCCCACAGGAAGTTGTTGACGTGCTGGCCGCTGTCCTCGCCGATGAACAGGGTGCGCAGCTTCTCGGAGAATTTCAGGTTGTCCGGATTGGCGATTCGGTCCGGGTTGGCGGTGTTGCCGAGCGCGTCGGCGGCGATGTCCTCGCCGGTGATCAGCGCCTTGGTGTCGACCGGCATCCAGTCGCTATTGATGGCCGCGCCCTTGTCGTCCATCTGGCCGCCCTTGAGATTCAACGCCATCACGGCGCCGGCGGCCAGCGCCTTGGGCACCGAGATGCCGTTGCCGGGCACGTTGGCCTTGTCGCCGGCGACCATCGATGCCTGGACGTTCTGCAGCGCCGAATAGGCCACCTTGTCCTTGACGTTGACGGTGGTCCCTTCCATCTTCGAGAAGCCCATGCTGGCGCCGACATAGCCGGCGTAGCGGTGGGTTTCGAGGAACGCCGCGGCTTTTTCCATGCCGGCGTTGACCTTGATCCACTCGGTCTTGCCGTTGGCGACCACCTTGCGATGCTCGGGGCTCGGCTGCGGCGTGCTGATATCGTCCTTGTAAGCCTGCACGTCCAGGATGTCGGTCGGTTTGATGCCGCCGTCGACCAGCGCGCGGATTTCGGCGCTGGTGGCCGAGCCGAGCTTGATCCAGCTCAGCGGCGCGGCGGCGGCGGCCGGGTCGATCGAGAAGCCGGCGCCGACCTTGGCCACGTACAGCGTGCCCGAGGACAGGTCCTTTTCACGGTCGGCGACGAACACGAAATAGCCGGAGTTGGTGGCATCGTCGCCCATGAACGTGGTGCGGTTGTCCGGCATCACCTGCACCAGCTCGTGCGAGATGCGGCCCATGCAGTAGTGCTTCTTGATGCTGGCGCTGCCGTCGGCGTGGACGACCACTTCCGGCATGTGGCCGTAGTGGTAGGGATGGGCGCGGCTGGCGTCGCCATACAGGTTCTGGCTGAAGTCGTTCATGAAGTTGTCGGCGCGGTCGGCGAAGGCGTCCGGCTCGTATTCTTCCGACGACAAATGCGTGCCCCACGGCGACAGGCTGGCGCCGCAGGTGATCCACAGGCCGTTGACACCGCTGGTGTCGACGTTGTGGTACTTCACCAGCGACAGGCGGCCAGTGTCCGGGTCCTGGTCGAGCGTCAGCACGGCGATCGGCGACGGCAGCTTGCCGTACATCTTGGTCTTGCCGTCCTGCGCATAGGTCGCGTATTCGAACTGCACCACCGCGAACACGGTGTTGCCCTTGACGCCGGCCACCTGGGCGTTCGGCACCGTCAACAGCGAGGTGCCGTCGGGCGAATCGGAAAAGAACTGGCGTTCCTTGCCGGGCACGGTCTTGTCGATGATCGGCTGGTTGTGGATGTCGTAGTAGCCGCCGGCCAGCTGCTGGCCGCCGCGGCCGTCCGGCACCATGTCGCCGGTGATGAAGAAGGGCCGGTAGGCCAGCTTGTAGCTTTGCGTCTGGCCGTCCGACAGCAGGATGTCGAGCGTCGAGCCGACGCTGGTGGTCGCCATCGCGGCCGGGTCGGCCAGCGTCGGCGCCGCCATCGGCTTGAACTGGGCGGAGACGAATGTTGCCGGCGCCGGAACCGGCGTGGCCGGGCTGTCGCTACCGCCGCCGCAGGCGGCCAGCAGAGAAGTGCCGCCGAGCGTGGCGATCGGCAGCAGCGGCACGCCGGACAGGAATTTCAGGGCGCGGCGGCGGGAGGGATCGAGAGTCTGGGTCATCGTCGGAATCTTTCTGGCAGCGGAGGGAAAAAGACCGGCGCCGCAGCTTGCGGTCGCCGGAAAACCGGCTCACGAGGTCGGTGGCTGGATGCTAGCCGGCACGTATGACGCTGCCGTGACGGCGGTATGACCGGACGATGACGCTGCGAGGGGGCAGCGCCAGGCGGGAAAGAGGGAAAGGCGGCGGGCGCGGCAGGCGCCGCGCGGGGAAGGAGGATCGATGCCGGAGCGTGTGGCGGCGCCCGCTGTCAGGCTTTCGGCTTGCCCTTGCCGTACGGGCTGCTCTGCATCGCCGACATGTGTTCGCGCAGCCAGCGGTGGGCCGGATTGCGGGCGTCGCGCTCGTGCCACAGCATGTCGACGTTGACCTCCGGCATCTGGAACGGCAATTCCTTCGAAATCAGCGCGTGCGTCATGCCGGTGGAGGCGATCAGGTGGCGCGGCAGCACCGTGATCAAATCCGAATTGGCGACCACGCGGCCGGCCGTGAAGAACTGGTTGACGATCAACAGCACGCGCCGTTCGCGCCCGAGTTCGGTCAGCGCCTTGTCGGCCAGGCTCTGGGCGCGGCCGGAAAAGCTGACCATCAAATGGTTGGCGGCGCAATAATTGTCCAGCGTCAGCGGCTGCGAGGCCAGCGGATGGTCCTTGCGCATCACGCAGGCGTAATGGCCGGTGTACAGCCGCTCGTGTCGGATCGGCGAATTCGGCATCGCCGACAGCTGGGCGACCACCCCGGGGAAGAAGCCGATCGCCAGGTCGATGTCGCCGCGCAACAGCATCTGGCGCGGATCGCGCGTCATCAGCGTGACCATGCGGATGCTCATGTGCGGTGCTTCACGCTCGATCGAGCGCACCAGCGACGGCAGCCACAGTGCCGCGGTCGAATCGGCCATCGCCATGTGGAAGATCGCCTGCGTCTTCGACACGTCGAAGGTTTCCGGCGTGATCGCCGCCTCCAGTTCGGTCAGCACGCGGCGCACGGTCGGCCACAGTTCCTCGGCGCGCGCGGTCGGCCGCATACCGTGCGCGGTGCGGATCAGCAATTCGTCGCCGAGCGCATCGCGCAGCCGCTTCAACGCATTCGATACCGCCGGCTGGGTCATCGCCAGCTGGCCGGCGGCGCGGGTCAGGTTCTGCTCGGTCATGACGACATTGAAGACGCGCAGCAGATTCAGGTCGAGATTGAGGAAACTCATAACAGAAGGTCAATAGAGTCCGTGGTATTCACAGGGATTATAATGGCTATCGGGAAAGGAAATTGGATATCTCCCCCAGGACCGCTATACTGCACTGCAACAAAGAAGCATTTTTCGAAAGGAGAAATCATGTCCGCGATCACTTATTCCCCATCCCGCAACAGCGTCTCCCTGCAGGACTACGCCGCCAACGTGGCGCATGCCACCCGCCTGCTGTGGGGCGCGCTGCTGGCCAAGAAGCCGGCCCAGGTCGAGCGTGGCCTCAGCCGCCGCCAGAAGCTGCGCGCGGTGCTGATGGTGAACAACATGGCCCGCGAGCTGGAAGACAGCATGCCCAGCCTGTCGGCCGAACTGCGCTACATCGCCAACCATCGTTAATCGGCGGTGCACTGCAGCATAACGATCTCTGCAACCAGGAAAATACCATGTCCGTCTGGGCTCTTGCATTTCCCGCCGAAGTGGCGGCACCGGTAGTCGAAGCGATCGCGCTGACCGCCGTGCGCGCTTCGCGCCCGCTTCTGGGCGTAGGGCTTGGGGCCGGTCTGTTGCTGCTGTTCAAGCCGCTGTTGATCGGCCTGCTGCAGGCGGCGCTCTTGGTGGTGCGTCCGCGCCGCACGCGCGAACAGCGCAGCGCCCGCCAGAAGCTGTCCGACGCCCTGCTGCTCGACCGTCTGGCGCGTCAGTGCGCCGAATCGCATCCGAGCCAGGCGGCGGAATTGCGCATGCTGGCGGCGCGCGACTGAACCATTTTCAGCAGGAGGATTCAATCATGTTGAATGCCTATAACCCGCCGATCGCCGTCGCGCTCGGATGTGTGGCGCCGAAGCTGTCCCCGCATGAGGCGGAGCGTGTGACCGAAGGTTCGCTGCCGCACGGAGAAATGCGCGGTCTGGGCTTTGGCGACATCGTCAACGCCTCGGCGCGCGCCACCGCTGCCAACGGCCTGCATTTCCGGCGCAAGACGCGCCCGGGCTTGATCGGCCGCTGACCTGCCGTAGAACCGGCCAAAGAATGTCTCCTCCTCCCTCCCAAGGAAGGATTCGCCCCGCCTGGCGCAAGTCTGGCGGGGTTTTTTTATGGCGTCTTCGTTACTGCGGCAAGGCGTCGTTCTCGGTCGTCTCGGCCGGGTCGGAGAGTGTGGTGACCGGCGCCTTGCGGCGCTCGTCGACGATCAGCCGGAACACGTCAGGGCGCGCGTAATGCCCGGTGGAGTCCATGTCGAACTTGCCGCGGGCGATCATGCCGCGGTCGATCTGTGCGGTCAGGATGGTTTCGCCCTCGAAGTCCGGACCGGCCAGAATCTCACCGAATGGATCGACGATGCAGCTGCCTCCGCGCGAAATCACGGCATTCGGATCGTCGCCCAGCGTACAGGGGAAGTCGGCCGGATAATCGGAGCGCCGCGCGAACTGGTTGCAGGAGAGGACGAAGCAGCGGCCTTCGATGGCGATGTGCTGCATCGAGGCGATCCAGCTGTCGCGGCCGTCGGCGGTCGGGGCGCAATAGATTTCCACGCCCTTCGCATACATCGCGGCGCGCATCAGCGGCATGTAGTTTTCCCAGCAGATCACGGCTCCCATGCGGCCATGCGGCGTGTCGAACACCGGCATCGTCGAGCCGTCGCCGAAGCCCCAGATCAGGCGTTCGCAGCCGGTCGGCATCAGCTTGCGGTGCTTGCCCAGCAGCCGGCCGTCAGGTGCGAAAAACAGTACGCAGCAATACAGGGTACCCAGTTCGCGCTCGATGACGCCCATCACCAGATGGATCTTGTTTTGCAGCGCGATCCGTCCGAGCGCCTCGGTGGCCGGGCCAGGTACGTCGATCGCGCTGTCCCAGTAGCGCTGGAATTCGATCCGTCCGTCCATCGAGCGGGTGCCAACCACCGATCCGAAGGTCGATCCTTTCGGATAGGCCGAAACGAAGGCTTCCGGGAACTGGACCAGCTGGGCGCCGCGCCGCGCGGCATCGGCCGCCAGGTCGGCGGCTTTCTGCAGGGTCCGCTCGACGTCGAAGGCGACCGGGGCTGCTTGGACTACGGCAACGGTGGAGCAGGATGATTGGGACATGGCGTCTCCTTGTATCTATAATGGACATGTGTGTATCAATGTTCGATCATCTTGCCAAATCCGCCGTCGCTTTGCAATCTCTGTCATGCCGTTGAGGAAGGAAGTCCATGTCCCGCACCGTCAATAGCGTCGATCATGCGCTGCGCCTGATTGCCCGTCTGGCCGACTGTCCCGAGCCACAAAACGTCGCCGACCTCGCGCGCGCGCTGGAACTGCCGCGCCCGACCGTGTACCGATTGCTGGCGACCCTGATCGAGCATCGGATGGTGGTGCGCGACGCCACCCGCTACCGGCTCGGACTGCGTCTGCTGGAACTGGGCGGCAGTGCGCTCGGCGCCGCCAACCTGGATGCGGCGGCGCAGCCGCATCTACGCGAACTGGCAGGCCGGACCGGCGAGACCGCCCATTTCGCGGTGCTGGACGGCAAGGAAGTGTGCTACGTCAGCAAGGTCGACGGCGGTCACCCGATCCGGATGCTGAGCCATGTCGGCTGGCGCGGGCCTCTGCATGCGACGGCGGTCGGCAAGGTCCTGCTGGCCTGGTCCGGCCCGGATCTGCTGGAGCAGGTGATCCAGGAAGAGCGGGTGGCCCACACTGCGCGTACCCTGGTCGATCCCGCCCGATTGCGCCAGGAAGTCGAAAAAACGCGCGTCGCCGGCTGGGCGGTCGACGACCAGGAGCTGCTGGACGGCCTGGTTTGCCTGGCGGCGCCGGTGCTGGCCGGCTCGCGCCTGGTCGGGGCGATGTCGGTGTCGGGGCCGGCGGCACGCATGGCCGAGCGCACCGCCATGCTGGAACTGGTGGTGGCGGCGGCCCGCGAGATGGGAGCGGCGATGTAAAAAAGCGGCGGCCGCCGGCGGGAATTCTCCCGCTACAGCAGCGTGTCCCAGTGCGGTTGGGTGTTGAAGTGTTCCTTCATGAAGTCGATGAAGGCGCTGACCTTGGCCGGCAGGTTGCGCCGGCTCGGATAGACCGCCCACACCGAGGTGTCGCTGGCAATCGGGTAGTCATTCAGGATGGTGATCAGGCGCCCGGTCTTGATCGCCGCGGCGACGTCCCAGGTCGCCTTCAGCGCGATCCCCAGGCCGGTCAGCGCCGCCTCGCGAATGGCTTCCCCGTTGTTGCATTCGAAGTTGCCGGCCACGCGGATTCGCTCCAGTCCCTGCGGGCCGTTGAAAGTCCAGTACGGTTGCTGCGACAGCACCAGGCAATTGTGGTCGATCAGATCCTGCGGCCGCTGCGGCGTGCCGTGCTTTTCCAGGTATTCCGGCGACGCGCAGACGACCCGGCGGTCCGGCGCCAGCTTGCGCGCGATGAATTCGGAATCGCCCAGTTCGCAGATGCGGATCGCGATGTCGACGCCCTCCCCCATGATGTCGATCATGTCGTCGCTCATGATCAGGTGCAGGCGCACCAACGGATGGCGCTTCAGGAACTTCGGCATCGCCGACGCGATGTGCTGCCGTCCGAACGACGACGGCACCGTCACCCTCAAGGTACCCTGCGGCACTTCGTCGCGCCGCGATACCGCGGCCTCGATCCGCTCCACCTCGCTCAGCATGCGCTCGGCCTCGCGCAGGTAGTCGGCGCCGTCTTCGGTCAGGGTCAGGCGTCGTGTGGTGCGATGCAGCAGACGCGTTCCCAGCGCCGATTCCAGCTTGTCCAGCCGATAGCTGACCGCGGCCGGCGTCAGTTTCAGCGTGCGGGCAGCGGCCGACAGACTGCCGGTTCTCACGGTCCGTACGAACACCTCCATGTTGCTGAGGTTATGCATTTGTCTCGCTCCATTTTTAAATAATTTTTGAAAGTTCTGAAAATTTTTAAAGGATTGTCGTGGAACGATCCGATGCTACCATGCAGTCACCCAAAAGCGGCCGCTCGAAACAGGCCACGGTAAGCGGATCCGCTCCGACTCACCCGATAACGATATGGAGACCAAGATGCACGGCAACGGCGAGCTGTTGAAGTCGTATTTTGTACCGAATGGGTCCTACCTGATGGAGCTGGCCGAAGACGGCAGCACCGCTTCGCAAGTTCAGGTGCTGCAGGCGATCGGCAAGGCGATCGAGCAAGACTTGAAGGCGGACGCGATCATCATCGCTTCTCCCCACTATCTGCCGAAAAGGGCGTTCTTCGTCGACGCCGGCAGCATCCACGAATCCTTTCACGACTATGTGTTGCGCCCGGCGGAGTTCGGCCGCCGCTTCTACACCCACGTGCTGCCCGGCGACCCGGAACTGGCGCGCGCCTTGATCGCGGCCGGTCAGGCCGAGGGCTTGCCGGTCGAGGAAAAGACCTATGGCATGGACCATGGCGCGTTTTGCCCGCTGAAGGTGATGGGTACACGAATCCCGGTGGTGCCGATCTCGGTGTCGCAGCGCTCGTTCGGCGAATGCGTGCGCTGGGGGCGGGCGATCCGCAAGGCGGTGGAAGCCAGCGGCAAGCGCGCGGTGTTGATCGCGCCCGGCAATCTGACGCACCGCCTCGATCTGCGCAGCGAGCAGGCGAACGGCCAGTATTTCGAGGACGGCAAGGAATTCGACCGGCTGGTGGTCGACCTGGTGTCGAGCGGCCGCAGCCGCGACATCGAATTCATCGACCAGCGCCTGTGGGAAGCCGCCGCGCCGGAAGCCGGCCTGCGCCCATTCTTCCTGATCGCCGGCGCCAGCGGCGAAGCCGCCGGCAAGCTGCTGCAGTACGAAGGGGCGATTTATTCGGTCGGTGATGCGTCGTTTGCGTTCGATACCGTTTCTGCCTAGGAGGATAGTCATGATTGCGACACTTGATCCGCTCAACCCGCAGTTCATCTACGACGCGATTCGCAAGGTCGGCACCGGGCGCGCTACAGACAAGCAGGGCAAGGCCTGGAAGATCGAATTCCACGCCCGCGACGACCAGGACCGCATGACGGTGCAGGTCCATTCGCCGGACGGCGCGATGCAGGAAGTGGTGGTGAGCGAAGAGGATTTCGTCTTCACCGACAACACCGTCCGGCTCAAGGGCGTGCCGGAACTGCATGCGTTCATGCACCCGGTCTACCTGAAAAAAATGCGCGGCTTCACTCGCGGCAACGTGCCGACCCCCGACATCGCCGGCCCCAGCCTGCCCTGACCTACGGAGACTGACGATGAGCGTCGAACGACGAATCGCCGAACTCGGCATTGAAATTCCGAAAGCAGCAACCCCGGTGGGCAGCTATGTGCCGGGAGTGCGGATCGGAAACATCTTGTTCATGTCCGGCCATGGGCCCTTTGACAGCCAAGGCCAAGTGACCGCGCGGGGCAAGCTCGGTCGCGACATGTCGATCGAGGATGCGCAGGCGGTGGCACGCCAGGTCGCCCTCAACATGCTCGGCTCGGTGCGGGAAATCGCCGGTAGCCTGGACCGCGTCAAGCGCGTCGTCAAGGTGCTCGGTCTGGTCAACTGCGTCGACGGCTTCACCGCGTCGCCGAAGGTGATCGACGGATTTTCCAACTGCATGGTGGAAGTATTCGGCGATGCCGGCCGCCATGGCCGCTCCGCGTTCGGCGTGACGGAATTGCCGGCCGGTATCCCGGTTGAAGTGGAAGCGATCTTCGAGCTGCATCCGGAGTGAACGTACGGAAGAGCACGACGTCAGATCGCGCCTTCCGGCCCCAGGAAAATAACGAGGAGACACACATGAAGACATTCGGTACTTCGTTGGCATTGCTCGCTTGCGCCCTGTTCGCCGCCATGCCGGCCCAGGCGCAGTCGACCATCAAGATCGGCCTGATCCAGCCGGTGACCGGACCGGCCGCGTATGACGGGCAAAGCGTGATCAACGGCGCGCGTCTGGCGGAAGCGGAGTTGAACGCGGCGGGAGGGGTGCTGGGGAAGAAGGTGGAACTTCTTCTGCAGGACGGCAAGGCGGATCCGGCGGAATCGCTGAATGCGGCGGAGAAGCTGCTGG
>JBATWJ010000053.1:0-7092 GCA_049672545.1 Burkholderiaceae bacterium | reverse complement strand
GCCCGGCGCCGAACGGCGGCAGCGTGGTCGCGATCCGACTTCCGCCCGGCGCGTCCGGGACGTCCCAACCTTCCACGCCATGACCGAACACCGCAGCACCCAGATCCGCGTCCTGATCGCCGACGACCATGCGATCGTGCGCGAGGGCTTGAAGCAAATCCTGGCCGACACCCGCGACATCGCGGTCGCCGGCGATGCCGAAAATGGCTTCGAGGCGGTCAAGCTGATCCGCCGCGGTCAGTGCGACGTGGTGCTGCTCGACATTTCGATGCCGGACAAGAGCGGCATCGAAATCCTGAAGCAGATCAAGCGTGAATTTCCGAAGCTGGCGGTATTGATGCTGTCGATGCACCGCGAAGACCAGTATGCGATCCGCTCGCTGAAGGCGGGTGCCGCCGGCTACCTGAACAAGCAGAGCGCGCCGGCCGAGCTGGTGACCGCGATCCGGCAGGTCGCCGTCGGCCGCAAGTACGTCAGCCCGGCACTGGCCGAGGAACTGGCGCGCCAGCTCGACGAAGACCACGAAAAGCCGGCCCACGCGGCGCTGTCCGATCGCGAATACCAGACCATGACCATGATCGCGTCCGGCAAGAGCGTGTCGGACATCGCGGCCGAACTATCGCTGTCGGTGAAGACCGTCAGCATGTACCGCTCGCGCGTGCTGCAGAAGATGAAGCTGCGCCACAATGCCGAGCTGACCCATTACGCAATCAAGAACCGACTGGTCGATTGACGGGCCGATCCTGCTCGGATACTCCTCGGCATCCGCCCCTGAGTCGGGCGTCACCCGGTCGTATTTATCCTATACTCCCGGAGAGCCACATCAGAACAGATGGCGGCCAACCCACCAGGCGATGGCTGCCATGAAGGCCGAGGCCGGGATCGTCAGCACCCAGGCCCAGACGATGTTGCCGGCCACGCCCCAGCGCACGGCGTTCATCTTCTTGGCGGCGCCGACGCCGACGATGGCGCCGGTGATGGTGTGCGTGGTCGACACCGGAATCCCCAGCGCGGTGGCGACGAACAGCGTGATGGCGCCGCCGGTTTCGGCGCAGAAGCCGCCGACCGGCTTCAGCTTGGTGATCTTCTGTCCCATGGTCTTGACGATGCGCCAACCGCCGAACAACGTGCCGAGACTGATCGCCGAATAGCAGCTGATGATGACCCACCACGGCGGCAGATGGTCGTCGACGCTGGAATAGCCGGCCGCGATCAGCAGCATCCAGATGATGCCGATGGTTTTTTGCGCATCATTGCCGCCGTGGCCGAGGCTGTACATCGACGCCGACACCAGCTGCGCGCGGCGAAACCACTTGTCGATCCGGTGCGGGGTCGAGCGCACGAACACCCACGACACCAGCACCATCATGATCGAACCGAACAGGAAGCCCAATAGCGGCGACAGCACGATGAACAGGATGGTCTTGATCAGGCCGGCGGCGATCAGCACACCGATGCCGCCCTTGGCCACCGCGGCACCGACCAGGCCGCCGATCAGCGCGTGCGACGACGACGACGGAATACCGTAGTACCAGGTGATCAGGTTCCACAGCACGGCACCGACCAGCGCGCCGAACACCACGTAATGATCGACGATCACCGGATCGACGGTACCCTTGCCGACGGTGGCCGCGACATGCATCTGGAACACCAGAATGGCGATGAAATTGAACGAGGCGGCCAGCGCCACCGCCGCCTGCGGCTTCAGGACGCCGGTCGAAACCACGGTGGCGATCGCGTTGGCGGCATCGTGGAAGCCGTTCATGAAGTCGAACAGCAGCGCCAGCAGCACCAGAGCACCGAGAACGTAGAGACTGATTTGGAATGTTTGCATGGGCGTGGGTGTGGATTATTTTTGGCGCACGTCACATCGGGAGTGAAAACGGCAGCCGGCCGGAGTCCGGGCGGCGGGCGGCACGATCAGCCGCGGCGCGCCGGCCGGCAGCCGGCGCGAGGTGGAATCAGGCGTTCTCGACCACGATGCCTTCGATGATGTTGGCCACGTCCTCGCAGCGGTCGGTCACGGTTTCCAGGATTTCATAGATCGCCTTCAGCTTGATCAGGTTGCGTACGTCCGGCTCGTCGCGGAACAGCTTCGACATCGCAGCCCGCATCACGTGGTCGGCGTCCGATTCGAAGCGGTCGATCTCCTCGCAGATCGCTAGAATCTGGCGCGAATTGTCCATGGTGTGCAACAGCGCCACCGCCGCCTGCACCTTCTGGATCGCGAACAGGCACAGCTCGGCCAGCCGCTTGGCTTCCGGCGTGATCACCTTCAGGTCGTACAGCGACACCGTCTGCGCGGCATCCTCGATCAGGTCGAGGATGTCGTCCATGCGCGTGATCAGGTGGTGGATATCGTCGCGGTCGATCGGCGTGATGAAAGTCTTGTGCAGCAGCTCGATAGTGTTGTGAGTGACCTTGTCGGCCTGCTTCTCGATGCTCTCGATCGCGTGGACGCGGATTTCAATTTCATCGAAATTCGACATCAGCGCCAGGATCTCGTGCCCGCCCTTGACGCACAGGTCGGCGTGCTGGTTGAACAATTCAAAAAATTTACCCTCGGTGGGCATCAGTCGTCCGAACATGGTCTGTCTCTTTCG
This sequence comes from Burkholderiaceae bacterium, assembly GCA_049672545.1. GTDB lineage: Bacteria > Pseudomonadota > Gammaproteobacteria > Burkholderiales > Burkholderiaceae_D > DATJCV01. The sequence goes on along the minus strand of JBATWJ010000053.1, from coordinate 4,489 downwards.
CAGTGGGATTCAGTGTTCCTGGAACGCAGCCGCCGGACCGCCGCAGCCGTGGCGGGGCCGGTCATTCGCCGCCATACATGGGGCTGCCGCCGGCGTAGTTGTCGAACTTGGTGTACTCGCCGAGGAAGGTCAGGCGTACGGCGCCGATCGGCCCGTTGCGCTGCTTGCCGATGATGATCTCGGCGGTCCCCTTGTCGGGCGAGTCGGGGTTGTACACCTGGTCGCGGTAAATGAACAGGATGACGTCGGCATCCTGCTCGATGGCGCCCGATTCGCGCAGATCGGACATCACCGGCCGCTTGTTCGGCCGCTGCTCGAGCGAGCGGTTCAGCTGCGACAGCGCGATCACCGGGCATTGCAGCTCCTTCGCCAGCCCCTTCAGGTTGCGCGAGATTTCGGAGATTTCGGTGGCGCGATTCTCGCCGGCCGAACTGGCCGACATCAGCTGCAGGTAGTCGATGATGATCAGGCCCAGTTTGCCGCACTGGCGCGACAGCCGGCGCGCGCGCGCACGCAGCTCGATCGAACTCAGCGCCGGCGTCTCGTCGATGTACAGCTGGGCGTCGTTCATCTTCTGGATCGCGTGCGTCAGCCGCGGCCAGTCGTCGTCGTTCAGACGGCCGGTACGCAATCGCTGCTGGTCGAGCCGGCCGACCGAGCCCAGCATGCGCATCGCCAGCTGGGTGCCGCCCATTTCCATCGAAAACACCGCCACCGGCAGTCCGCTCTCGATCGCGACGTTTTCGCCGATGTTGATCGAGAACGCGGTCTTGCCCATCGACGGCCGGCCGGCGACGATGATCAGGTCGCCCGGCTGCAGGCCCGAGGTCATGCGGTCGAGGTCGGTGAAGCCGGTCGGAATGCCGGTGATGTCGTTCTGGTTGTCGCGGTTGTAGAGTTCGTCGATGCGCTCGACCACCTGGGTCAAGAGCGGCTGGATTTCCTGGAAGCCCTGGGCACCGCGCGCGCCCTCCTCGGCGATCGCGAAAATCTTCGATTCGGCTTCATCTAGGATCTGCTTGACTTCCTTGCCCTGCGGACTGAACGCCTGGCCGGAGATTTCGTCGGAAACGGTGATCAGCTTGCGCAGCACGCCACGGTCGCGCACGATCTCGGCGTAGCGGCGGATGTTGGCGGCGGACGGCGTGTTCTGCGCCAGCGCGTTCAGGTACGGCAGGCCGCCGACTTCGTCGGCCTTGCCCATGCCGGCCAGCGATTCGTAGACGGTGATCACGTCGGCCGGCCTGGAACCGTTGATCAGGCCGACGATGTGCTGGAAGATGATGCGGTGGTCGTAGCGGTAGAAATCGTCGGCGCGGACGAAGTCGGCGATCCGGTCCCAGGCGGCGTTGTCGAGCAGCAAGCCTCCCAATACCGATTGTTCCGCCTCGATCGAGTGCGGCGGGACGCGCAGGGAATCCAGTTGCGGATCGGCGGGTGCATTCATGGCGCGAATTATACCTTTTTCGCCCCCTGCCCTTGACGCTGCGCCGCAATAAAAAAGCCGGGATTTCCCGGCTTTTTTATTGCGAACGGCAAGGCCGGCATGGCCTTGCGCGGCGACCTTAGACGTGTTCGCCCAGCACCGCGACGGTGACGTCGACCGCGACGTCGGTATGCAGGCTGACGGAAACCGGATGATCGCCGACCATCTTCAGCGGGCCCTGCGGCAGGCGCACCTGCGCCTTTTCAACCGCGAAGCCCTGCTTCGACAGCGCTTCGGCGATGTCGGCATTGGTGACCGAACCGAACAGGCGGCCGTCGACGCCGGCCTTCTGCGAAATCTGCACCGTCATGCCGGCCAGCTTTTCACCTTGCGCCTGCGCGGCGGCGAGCTTCTCGGCGGCAGCCTTCTCCAGCTCGGCGCGCTTGACTTCGAACTCGGCGATCGCGCTTTCGGTGGCGCGGCGCGCGATCCGCTGCGGGATCAGGAAGTTGCGGGCGTAGCCGTCCTTGACGCGCACCACATCGCCCAGGTTGCCGAGATTGACGACTTTTTCCAACAAAATGACTTGCATGCTTTTCTCCTATTTCCAGTCGTCGATCAGGCGTTGTGCAGATCGGTGTACGGCAGCAGCGCCAGGAAGCGCGCGCGCTTGATCGCGGTATCGACCTGGCGCTGGTAGTGCGCCTTGGTACCGGTCAGGCGGGCCGGCATGATCTTGCCGTTTTCCTGTACGAAGTCCTTCAGGGTGTCGACGTCCTTATAGTCCACCTGTTCCACCTTGGCGGCGGTGAAGCGGCAGAATTTCTTGCGCTTGAACAGCGGGTTCTGCTGCTGGCGCTTTTGCTTGAGCTTTGCTTTGTTCTTGTCGAATTTTTTACCGAATGCCATTTTTGGCTCCTGTATCTATGAATCTGTATCCAATGAATTTTCGCCGGCGTGCGCCGCGAAATCCGTGATGTGAAAGACGAGGCTCCTGCTGTTGCGGTTCTTGCGTGCCAAAAAGCCGGCGAATTCGAAATTGCGGCCCAGTTCGGCCTGGCTGAATCGGCCTGAAATTTCGCCGGCCGCGATGGCCGCGATTTCAAACTCGATCTGCCGTTCGATTCCCGCCTCGACCTGCCGCGAACTGTGTCGCAACTGCGCCGATACGATCGGGATCCCGGCCGGCGTGTAGCGCAGTATGTCGCGCTCGCCGATCTCGGCCACCAATCGCAGCTGGTTCACGCTCCCGCGCGGCAGACTCAGGCCGCCGACGCTTCCGCGCGATGGGTCTTGGCGGCGTCTTCCTTCTGCACCGTCTTCATCATCGGCGACGGGCCGGTTTCGGCCTTCTTCATCTTGACGGTCAGGTGGCGCAGGATGGCATCGTTGAACTTGAAGCTGGTTTCGATCTCGTTCAGCGTTTCGCCGTCGCACTCGATGTTCAGGCAGACGTAGTGCGCCTTGGCCAGCTTCTGGATCATGTAGGCCATCTGGCGGCGACCCCAGTCTTCCACACGGTGGATCTGGCCGCCGCGGGCGGTGACGATGCCCTTGTAGCGTTCGATCATCGCGGGCACCTGCTCGCTCTGATCCGGATGGACGATAAATACGATTTCGTAATGACGCATGTAATCTCCTTTTGGACGGATTTGAAAATCGCCCACCCCGGCGTCAAGACGGGTGTGGGAAGAGGAAAACCCGCGATGATACGCCGAAAACGGCAAATATTCAATCCGTTCAGGCGCTTACCGGTACCAACGACCCGCCCGCGCCAGCGTGGAATCGCGCTTGCAATCCGGCATTGACTGTATAAAAATACAGGCTGTTGATAAAACCAGGCGCCGCCGCGCATTCCCCATGCTCAAACTGACCGCCCGCCAGCAGCAGATCCTCGATCTGATCCGCAGCGCCATCGAAAACACCGGCTTTCCGCCGACCCGCGCCGAGATCGCCGCCGAACTCGGCTTCCGCTCCGTCAATGCCGCCGAGGAACACCTGCAGGCGCTGGCGCGCAAGGGCGCGATCGAAATTTCGCCCGGCACCTCGCGCGGCATCCGCCTGCGCGATGCCGAACGCGGCCCGCTGGCCGGTACCCAGATGTCGCTGCCGCATCCGGCGCTGATGCAGCTCGCCCTGCCGCTGATCGGCCGCGTCGCCGCCGGCGCGCCGATTCTGGCCCAGGAACACGTGGAAGCGACCTACCGGGTCGATCCGGCGCTGTTCGCCGGCAAGCCGGATTTCCTGCTGAAGGTGCGCGGCCTGTCGATGCGCGACGCCGGCATCCTGGACGGTGACTTGCTGGCGGTGAAGAAGGTCGACACCGCGCGCAATGGCCAGATCGTGGTGGCGCGCCTCGGCGATGAAGTGACCGTCAAGCGCTACCGCAGGAGCGGCACGACGATCGAGCTGCTACCGGAAAACCCGGATTTCGCGCCGATCCGGGTGACAGGACGCGAGGACTTCGCGCTCGAAGGATTGGCGGTCGGGCTGCTGCGCAATTGGGCTTAATACGAAAAGCGAGGAGTATGCCGTTTTTTTAGACCATCCCGGGGACGGCTCAAGCGGCTTCAAAAATACTCCACGCTGTATCAACTCCTGCCATTACCGCTGCCGGCGCAATAGTTGGCGCGCGATGCCGCGCAGGATGTTGACTTCCTCGGTTTCCAACTGCGCCCGCGCGAACAGCCGCTTCAGACGCGGCATCAGTTTTTTCGGGTTGTTCGGGTCGAGAAAGCCGATTTCGGTCAACGCCTGCTCCAGGTGCTCGAACATGCCTTCGATCTCCGCCACTCCGGCCGCTTCGCCGCGAAAGCCCACCGTCTGCCCGGCGCCGGCCGCCGACAGTGGCTCCAGCACCGCCTGCCGGCATTCGTAGGCCAGCACCTGCACCGCCTGCGCCAGGTTCAGCGACGAATAATCCGGGTTGGCCGGGATGTTGATCAGCACATTGCATTTTTCCACCGCCTCGTTCGGCAGACCGAAACGCTCGTTGCCGAAGACCAGCGCCGCCCGCAGTTCCGGCTGCGCCGCCAGCCGCGCTGCGAGTGCGCGCGGCGTGGT
>JBATWJ010000052.1:0-1833 GCA_049672545.1 Burkholderiaceae bacterium | reverse complement strand
GTGCGCCGAACAGGCCGACGATCAGCGGCGCGATGAACAGTGCCGGCCAGAAGCCGATCTGGGCACTGATGCTATAGGCGAAGTAGGCACCCAGCATGTAAAAGCTGGCATGCGCGAAATTGAGGACGCCCATCATGCTGAAAATCAGCGTGAGGCCGGACGAAAGCATGAACAGCAACAAGCCATAGCTCAGGCCGTTGAGCAGACTGATAAGCGTGAATTCCACGAAAATGACCCTTATTCCACCGGGCTGGGATGCGTTAGCGTGATGTCAGACAGAGAAACAGCGTGGCACCTCTCCACGGAGGCGCCACGCTGTCCGAGGGAGCTTACTTGGCGGCGGGGCGCTTCATCTGACAGGAAGTCGGCTGGGTACCGACATACGTGTCGATACGCTGGTCCAGCTTCCAGCCGTAGCCGGTGTTTTCCTGGTCGTACTTGACGTCCTTGCCGTTGACCTTGGTCCAGGTCGAGATGAACAGCGGCTGCTGCAGCTGGTGGTCGCTCTTGCGCATTTCGACTTCACCGTTGAGCGCCTTGACCTTCATCCCTTCCAGTGCGAATGCGACCTTGACCGGGTCGGTCGACTTGGTGTCCTTGACCGCCTTGCCCAGCATTTCGATCACGGTGTAGATATCCTGGACATAGAAGTCATCGTTGTACTTCTTCTTGAACGCCATCGCGATTTCGTTGCCGGAGAAGGTTTCGTCGTTCGGAACCCAGTAGCCGACCTGCTTGACCTGTCCTTCGCCAGACGCACCCATCGCGGTCGGCACCCCGGTGGTGGCGGCGTAGTAGGTATAGAACTTGGCGGTCACGCCGGCATCTTTGGCTGCCTTGATCAGCAGCGCCAGGTCGGCGCCCCAGTTGCCGGTGATGATGGTGTCGGCGCCGGAGGCCTTGATCTTGGCGACATAGGGCGAGAAGTCCTTGACGGTGGCGATCGGGTGGAAGTCGTCGCCGACGATCTGCACGTCCGGGCGCTTGCGCTTCAGCATTTCCTTGGCGGCGCGGCTGACTTGGTGGCCATGTGAGTAGTTCTGGTCGATCAGATAGACCTTCTTGATGCTCGGATCCTTGGCCATGAAGGTGGTCAATGCTTCCATCTTCATGTCGGAATTGGCGTCGAAGCGGAAGTGCCAGAAGCTGCACTTGCTGTTGGTCAGGTCGGGATCGATCGCCGAGTAGTTCAGAAACACGATTTCCTTGCCCGGATTGCGCTCATTGTGCTTGTTGACCGCATCGATCAGCGCCAGCGCGACGCCCGAGCCGTTGCCCTGGGCGATGTAGCGGTAGCCCTGGTCGATCACGTGCTTCAGCTGGGTCAGCGATTCCTGCGGGCTGCCCTTGCCGTCGAAGGAAACGACCTCGAACGTATTGTCCGGACCAGCCCATTTCTCCTTGTTGGCGATCTCGGTGACCATCTTGAAGGTATTCAGCTGGTTCTGGCCGATCGGCGCAAACGCGCCGGACATCGTCTCGATCATCGCGATCTTGATGTTTTCCGCATTGGCGAGCGGCGCCGCCAATGCGGCGGCGACGGAAGCGGCAAGGATGAGGGGGCGGATCTTGAAGGTCATAGGTGTCTCTCTTTAGTTATAGGTGAAGACGCAACCGGCGAACTCTGTTGCGGATGTGGAAACCGACGGTGTCGGTCGTGGTTCAGGCAGTCGGCAATTTGTAGTCCTTGAACTGCTCACGCATTCTGTTCTTCAGGACCTTGCCGGTTGCCCCGATCGGCAGCGCGTCGACGAATGTGACGTCGTCGGGCGTCCACCACTTGGCGATCTTGCCCTCGTAAAACAAGATCAATTCTTCCTTGGTCACGGTGGC
>JBATWJ010000051.1:0-2204 GCA_049672545.1 Burkholderiaceae bacterium | reverse complement strand
CGCCAAGGATCCGCTGTCGCTGTGGATGGGCGGCTCGGTCGATTTCGGCCAGCACTACGTCAACGGCCGCCAGACCGGCTTCAAGTTCAGCACCAGCGGCATCAGCCTGGGCGCCGACTACCGGCTCAACGACCTGGCCAGCGTCGGCCTGGGCGCAGGCTTCGCGCGCGACAGCAGCGAGGTCGGCAGCCACGGCAGTGCGACTTCCGGGCAAAGCGTGGTGGCGGCCCTGTACGGCACCCTGCGCCCGCACAAGGGCATGTTCGTCGACGGCCTGGTCGGCTACGGCGCGCTGAGCTTCGATAGCACCCGCTACATCACCGATGGCGGCGGCTTCGCCACGGGTTCCCGGTCCGGCACCCAGGCCTTCGGCTCCATCGCCGCCGGCGTCGAATATCGGCGCGACGGCTGGCTGCTGTCGCCGTATGCGCGGCTGGACCTGGTGTCGGCCACGCTCGGCGCCTATACCGAAACGGCGGCCGGCCGCCAGGCCCTGAGCTATGACCAGCAAACCCTGCGCTCGACCAGCGGCACGCTGGGGGTGCGCGCCGAGGGGCAGTACTCCACTCCGACCGGCATCTGGATGCCGCGCGCGCGCGTCGAGTTCCGCCGTCAGCTCGACGGCGGCGACGACGCCGGGGTGGCTTACGCCGATCTGGCCGGGAGCGGGGCGGCCTACACCGTGCGCACCGCCAGCCTGGGCAGCGGCAACTGGGGCGCCGGACTCGGCATGAAGCTGCAGTTGCGCAATGGCCTGGCATTCACCGTCGAGTACAACAGCAATCTCGACTTGAGCAACGGCCGCAGCCAGTCGGTCATGCTCGGCGTCGCGATTCCGTTTGAGTGAGTGAACGAGTGAAGGAGGGAAGAGCGCCGGCCGTCAGCCGCCGGCGCGCGGCGACAGTTGCCGGATCAGCGCCTGGACCAGCCGGGATTGCACTTCCGGCAGTGTGGCGTGGGCGCCGGCGCCGTGCATGTCGACCGTCGCCAGCCCCTGGTAGCCGCAGGGATTGATCCAGGAGAACGGTGCCAGATCCATCGCCACGTTCAGCGCGACGCCGTGATAGGTGCAGCCGTTGCCGCGGATCTTCAGGCCGAGCGCGGCGATCTTCGCGCCCTGCGCGGGACCGTCGGCCAGGTAGATGCCGGGCGCGCCCGGGTGGCGCATGCCGGCGATGCCATGGGCGGCCAGCGTGTCGATCACGGCGGCTTCGATCCGGTGCACGAATTCGCGCGCGTACAGCCGGGCGTCGGCGCCGGCATCGGCGCGCTTGCGACGCAGGTCGATCAGCAGGTAGACCACCGCCTGTCCGGGCCCGTGGTAGGTGACTTCGCCGCCGCGGTCGGTCTGGATGACCGGAATGCCGTGCGCGTCCAGTACGTGCGCGCGGTCGGCCGCAAGGCCCAGCGTGAACACCGGCGGATGCTCGACCAGCCACAGCTGGTCCGGCGTGCCGGCGTCGCGGCCGTCGGTGAACGCGCGCATCGCGCGGTAGCAGTCCTGGTAGTTTTCCTGTCCGCGCTGGACGATCTGGGGTGCCGGCATGGGCGCCAGTTTACCGAATCGGAATCAGCACTGCCGGCCGTCTTCCGGTTCGAACGCGACCACGTGGTCGATTTCCGGGCGGATGCCGATCCGCTCGCCGACGCCGTGGTCGTGGTGGCTCGGCACCAGCGACAACAGGCGGGCGCCGCTGGCCAGCTGCAGCGTGTACAGGAAATCGGCGCCGCGAAACGCCTTGGCGCGCACCGTCGCGGTCAGCGGGCTGTGGTCGTCGTGGACGATGTCGTCCGGCCGGATCAGTACGTCGAGCGGGCAGCCGGGGCCGCAGCCGGGCGGTAGTTGCGCCGGCAGCCGGCCCAGCTCGGTGTCGATGACGTCGCCGTCCGCCAGCACGCCCGGCAGCAGCACGCCTTCGCCGACGAAGCCGGCGACGAAGCGGTTGGCCGGCTCGTGGTACAGCTGGTAGGCGCTGTCCCATTGCTGCAGCGCGCCCCGGTGCAGCACGCCGATGCGGTCGGCGATCGCGAATGCCTCGTGCTGGTCGTGCGTGACCAGGATCGCGGTGGTGTTGTGGTGGCGCAGGATCGCCCGCACTTCGAGGCCGAGCCGCTCGCGCAGCGCGACGTCGAGGTTCGAGAACGGCTCGTCCAGCAGCAGCAGTTCGGGCCGCGGCGCCAGCGCCCGTGCCAGCGCCACCCGC